>DATLZR010000035.1 GCA_035573895.1 Blastocatellia bacterium
TGATGTTGCGCGACGCCACCTCCTTGGCCAGCGACTTGGTGAAGCCGATGATGCCCGCTTTCGCCGCCGCATAGTTGGCTACGCCGGGACCGCCCATCTGTCCCATCACCGAGGTCATGTTGATGATCCGTCCGTAGCGCGCCCGAAGCATGTAAGGCAGCACCGCCTGGGTACACAGCAAGACGCTCGTCAGGTTCGTCGCAATCACATCGTCCCAATCCTCTCGCTTCATTCGCAGGACCAGGGCATCGCGGGTGATGCCGGCGTTGTTCACCAGAATATCAATGTGGCCGAAGGTCTCCAGCGTTCGACTCACCGCCGCCTTGATCTGTTCGGCGTCTGTGACATCGGTCGGGGCGACGAGGGCCTGACGCCCCATCTGTCGAATCTCATCGGCGACCGCTTCGAGTTTCTCCCGGTTTCGCGCCAGCAGGGAGACATTGGCTCCCGCCATCGCCAGCGCCCGCGCGCACTCCCGCCCGATGCCCTGCGAGGCTCCCGTGACAATCGCCACGCGACCATCGAGAGTGATCATTGCCCTAACCTCGCGAGCGTTTCCCGCAAACTCGCCGGATCCTCGACCGACAGCGTTTCAACCGTCCGATCAATGTTTTTGACCAGGCCGGTGAGAACCCGACCGGGACCCACTTCGACAAACGTGGTGACTCCTTCGGCTACCAGCCGACGAATGGAGTCCTCCCAGCGAACGGGCCGGGAGACCTGACGTATCAGCGCATCACGCGCCCGCTCGCCAGAAGTGATGATCTCCGCATCAACATTCGTGACCAGAGGGATCTGCAAATCCCGGAGAGGAAGACGACGGAGATCATCGGCCAATCTCTCTTCGGCGGGTTTCATGAGGGCGCAGTGAAAAGGGGCACTGACCGATAACATAACAACCCGTCGTGCTCCCCGCTCGCGCAGACGCTCGGCCGCCCGCTGCACGGCTTCCGCATGACCGGCGATGACGATCTGCTGCGGCGAATTGAAATTGGCCGGGGAACACACCCAGTCCGGATGGTCACGGCAGACTTCTCGACAGGCTTCCTCGACGACGTCTCGCGGAGCACCGAGGATGGCCGCCATCGCTCCCACGCCGACTTCCACCGCTTCCTGCATGTAGCGACCGCGATTCCGAACAGTCCTCACGGCGTCCTCCAGCGAGAGGGCTCGCGCGGCGACCAACGCCGAATATTCGCCGAGGCTGTGCCCGGCGACGAAATCCGGCTTCAGCCCGGCTTCCTCCAGGACTCGATGACAGGCCACCGACACGGCCAGCAGCGCCGGTTGCGTGTTCACCGTGAGCGTCAGCTCCTCGGCGGGGCCTTCAAAACAGAGTCGGCTGAGCGGCAGCCCCAGGACCTCATCAGCACGGGCGAAGACATCCGCCGCACTCGCGTAAGCTTCAGCCATCAATTTCCCCATCCCCGGTTGCTGAGACCCTTGACCGGGAAAAATGAAGGCGATCTTGCCCATGGCCACCGACTCACCTTTCACCAGCGAAGGACTGCCGCTCCGTAGGTCACACCGGCACCAAAGCTCGTCATCATGATCACGTCCCCGCCCTTAATCCGACCCGACCGGACGCATTCGTCCAGCGCGATCGGGATCGAAGCCGACGACGTGTTCCCCACTCGATCAATGTTCGAATAGACCTTGGCCGCCGGGATTCCCAGGCGATCGGCCACCGCATCGGTGATCCGCTGATTGGCCTGATGCGGGATGAGAAGATCAATATCACTGGGCGACATGCGCAGATCATCGAGAACGCGACGGGAAATCTCCTCCATGCTCCGCACGGCAACTTTGAACAGCTCGTTCCCCCTCATCTTGATGTAATGAAGACGATTGGCCACCGTCTCCGGTGATGCCGGGAATCGCGTGCCCCCGCCGGGAATGTAGAGGTAATCGGCATACTCTCCGTCACTTTGAATCCTCACGCCGAGAATTCCTCGACGGTCATCCACCGGTTGAAGGATCGCCGCCCCCGCCCCATCCCCGAAGAGGACGCAGGTGGCGCGGTCCGTATAGTCCACGTAGCGGGTCAGCAGTTCCGCGCCGATGAGAAGCACGGTTTGTGCTCGACCTGTCGCGATGGCTCCCTCAGCCAGCGCGAGGCCGTAAATAAATCCCGAACAAGCTGCCGCCATATCGAAAGCGGCGGCCCTCTTGGCTCCCAGCATCGCCTGAATCAAGCAGGCCGTCGAGGGCAACGCCATATCGGGGCAAACCGTCGCACAGATGATCAGATCAATGTCGGTAGCCTCAACACCCGCCATCGCCATCGCCTGACGGGCGGCCTGGCAGGCAATTGTCGAGGTGAACTCTTCCGGGCCCGCCTTGCGACGCTGGCGAATGCCGGTGCGCGTCGAGATCCACTCATCGCTTGTATCAACCATCTGTTCCAGGTCCGGATTGGTGATCACCCCGGAAGGTAAAGCGTGGCCTGTTCCCGTGATGCCGACGTTCACTTTCCCCATCGTTCCCCCCTTCGCATGGATGTTCCTTGAGCCATGGCAGAGCTCTCTTGTACGCCAGGAGCCATATTCAATGAGCGGCCTTCACCTGCTGCCGCTCAAATTTGGCGACTTCTTGTTCGATCTTTTCCACCACGCGGCGCTCGCACAGCTCCTTCGCCACGCGAATCGCATTGCGAATGGCGCGAGCGTTCGATCGTCCGTGACAGATGACACACACCTCCTTGACCCCGAGCAGAGGCGCCCCTCCAAATTCCGACCAATCAAACCGACGACGAAAGTTCTCGAACGCCGGCCGAGAGAGAAACGCCCCCACTTTCGTCTGGACCGAACGCATCAACTCCTGGCGGATGCCAGCGACGAGCATCTCGAAGACCCCCTCGCTCGTTTTCAAAATGACATTTCCGGTGAACCCATCGCAGACGATGACATCCACTTCGCCGGTGTAGATGTTCCGGCCCTCAATATTGCCGACGAAATTGAGATCGGAGCGCTCCAGCAGCTTATAGGCTTCGCGAGTGAGATCATTCCCCTTGACTTCTTCCTCGCCGATGGACATGAGAGCGACCCGGGGAGATCGAAGCCCGAGGATCGTGCGAGCATAGAGATTACCCATGATGGCGAACTGCAAGAGGTGAATCGGGCGGCACTCGGCGTTGGCCCCCACATCAACCAGGACAACTCCTCGACCGGTGAGCGTGGGTAGAATCGTCGCCAGCGCCGGACGGTCAATGGAGGGAGGCGTTTTGAGGATCATCTTGGCCGCCGCCATCACCGCTCCCGTATTGCCCGCGCTAACGAACGCTTGAGCGTTCCCCTCCTGAACATACCGCAGTCCCACGACGATGCTCGAGTTGCGTTTGCGGCGGATCGCCGGAATGACCGGATCATCCATCGTGATCACCTCCGGCGCATGAAGGACGTCAATTCGTCGGTTCGACCGCTGGCCTCGACGCCGCAACTCCTCCCGGATCCGCGACTCCGGTCCGATTAACGTCAGCTCCACATCCAGTTCGGAAACAGCCAGAAGCGCTCCGTCAATTTCAGTGAGCGGAGCCCGATCACCACCCATCACGTCGAGGGCAATTCGGATCATAAGAGCCGAGGCTACTCCTTCACCGGAAGGACCTCACGTCCTTTATAATAGCCGCACTTGGGACAGGCCCGATGCATGGCCATCGGCTCCCGACACTGCGGACAGGTTGTCAACGACGGCAACGCCAGCGCATCGTGCGCCCGACGACGTCCCCGTCGCGATTTCGAATGTCGGCGTTTGGGATTCGGCATCGTCTCATCCTCCCACATCGGTCAGGTGCTTCCTCAGTTCGGCCAAAGCGGCCCACCGCGCATCAATCTCCTCGCTGCGACAGCCGCAGTCACCTTCGTTCAAGTCGGCTCCACAGCGCGGACATAATCCCCGGCAGTCCTCACGACACAGAAGACGGAAAGGCAATGCCAGGCGAATCTGCTCGCGAACGAGCCCCGTGAGATCAATGAGGTCGTTCCGGTAAAAGCCAAACGTGAGATCGCGCTCGGTCAGCTCCACTTCCTCCTCCGGGGTCAACACCTCAATCGGAGCATAGAAGACGTCAAAACTCGTTTCCACCGGCAACCGGAAAACGGTCAGACAGCGATCGCAGGAAACCATTAGCTCGGCCGTCACATTCCCCTGAACGCGAATCTCTCGCCCCAGCCTTCGGAGGTGAAAGAAAACATGAGGAGGTTCACTGACCATGAGCTGGTCGTCAGCCATATCAAACTGGTCCGGCAGATAGTGATGCTCCAGACGCAGTTCCTCTTCCGTCCATTGTGTGAGATCAACGAACATTTCAAAGTTGCACAATTATACGGTCGTTCATCGCCTTGTCAACGCGAGCGAAGTTGCCTCTCGCCCATGGCACGTTTTTCAGATCATTCGCCTCCGACAGCCGGCCTTGGGGATCGCTGCATGATCCGTCCGCCCCGGCGGCTCCCCGAATGATCGTCGTTCGTTGAGGAGTCACCCACCTCCCTGCGTGATTTGCTGCTGTGACCAAGCATCCCGTCGAGACAGCCGTAAAGGTAGCAGAAAATCGGTCTGACTTCAACATGCTGAAATGCTGAGGTTGACCATGCCCAAGGGGGACTCGTAAGATTACCGCTCGATGAAACTGGTCATTCGCTCAGGACTGATAGTTGATCCCTCGCAATCCATTGAATCTGTCGGTGACCTCCTGATCACCGATGGGACGGTCACAGACATCGCTCCCCGCATTGAGGTTCCCGATGCGCTTGTGCTCGAGGCCAAGGGCTGCATCGTCGCCCCTGGTTTCATTGACCTGCACACTCATTTGCGGGAGCCCGGCGGCGAAGATGCCGAAACAATTGAGACGGGAACACGAGCTGCTGCCGCCGGAGGTTTCACCTCTGTCTGCGCCATGGCCAACACCAACCCAGTGAACGATAATGCCGCCGTCACCCGGTTTGTGCTGGACCGCGCCCGGAGCCGTGGCGTCGTTAACGTCTTCCCCATCGGAGCCGTCACTCAAGGTCTGCGCGGCGAAACTCTGGCGGAAATTGGAGAAATGCGCGAGGCGGGCATCGTCGCCATCAGCGATGATGGACAGCCGGTCATGAACGGTCAGATTATGCGCCGGGCCATGGAATACGCCAAGCAATTCGGTCTTCCCGTGATTGACCACTGCGAGGACAAGAACATCTCAGCCGCCGGAGTGATGAACGAGGGATACTGGTCAACCCTTCTCGGGTTGAGAGGAATAAGCTGGGTCGCCGAGGCCGTTCACGTCGCTCGGGACATCCTGCTGGCCGAACTGACCGACGCCCACATCCACATCGCCCACGTGAGTACCGCCGCCTCGGTTCACCTCATTCGACAGGCCAAGCGTCGGGGAATTCGCATCACCTGCGAGGTCACCCCTCACCACTTCACCCTCACCGAGGAAGCAGTTCGGACGTACAATCCCAATACGAAAATGAATCCCCCGCTGCGTACCCCAGAGGACGTGGCTGCCCTGCTCGAAGGATTGGCCGACGGGACCATAGATGCTATAGCGACCGATCATGCCCCTCACCCCATTGATGAGAAGATGAGGGAGTTCGATCTCGCCCCCTTTGGAGTGGTGGGGCTGGAAACGGCCGTCAGCCTGGCTCTGGATCGGCTCGTTCACTCAGGGCGCATCGGCTGGCGTCGCCTGGTGGAACTTTTCTCGACGACACCAGCATCAATTCTGAATCTCAACCGCGGAACCCTGAGGCCCGGAGCAATCGCTGATATCACGATCCTCGATCCCCATCGCACGGTGGTCGTTGATGCCGGGAAGTTCCAATCAAAAAGCCGGAATACACCGTTCGATGGCTGGCGTCTGACAGGAGCGGTCAAGGCCACGCTCGTGGCAGGGAGGGTGGTGTACCCCCCGGATAGCCTGTCTCTATCGCCGGCGACGTAAGAGCCGTCGGACCTTGAGCCGCGCTTTGTGTAATTGTGATTTGGTTGTCCCGATGGTGATTCCCAGCATCCGCGCAATCTCTTCGTGCCCATACCCTTCAATGTCGTGGAGAACGAGAATCGTTCGATAACCAGCGGGAAGTTGCCGAATGGCGCGTTCCAGAGCGATTCTCTCAACACACAGCGACATGTCAGTATGAGGGTTTTGTTTCTCAAGGTAGTCGCGGAGCTGATCGCTATCCATCGGCTCAAAGGTCGGCCGGCGCTTTCTCAAATGCATCAGGACAAGGTTCACCGTCAGCCGATGAAGCCAAGTGGTGAAGGCCGATTCCCCGCGAAAGCTCGAAATCTTGCGGTAAAGATGAATGAACACCTCCTGAGTCAAATCTTCGGCATCGGTGGCATTGCCGACAAGACGCAGACACAGAGAGTAAACCCGGCGGTAATGCGAGAGATACAATTGCTCGAAAGCCTCTGTGCCTCCAAGCGCTGAGGCGCGAGCCAGATCATAATCAGATGTCAGGTTTTTCACGGCGGCGACCATTTTTTTCCTCCTTCCGGTACGGGTGAGACCGGGCCCGTGGCTGAGCGGGCCCGGTGGGATGGTCTATGAAGAAGCTCTTTGCGCTGAGTTAACTTGACTTACTGGCTGATGCCGGGAATCGGACAAGATCCGCTGGTGATCAGCGGGATCAAGGCCAACAGCGCCAGCAAAAGCACAGCCAGATCGAGTTGCCCATGTTGTGTCCTCATCGTAGCGTCCTCCTTTCTGTGAGTTTAGGGAATTCAAGAGCTTGTGAGCTTACTGGCTGATACCAGGGATGGGGCATGAACCCGATCCCAAAAGTGGAATCAGCACAAGGAATGCGGCAATAAGTGAAGCCAGATCAAGCTGCCCGTTGTGTCGTCGAGTCATCGTACGATCCCTCCTTATCGAGTTAATTAATTGATTTCGCGTAGCTTACTGGCTTATACCGGGGATGGGACAGGAACCCGAGCCAATCGTCTGAAGTGCAGCCAGTAAGGCCAGCACGATTGAAGCAAGATCAATTTGCCCACGGCTTTTTCTCATTTCTACCTCCCGTTTGTTCATGATTTCAAACACGCCTATAGTATAGCATCATTTTCCAAAATGTCAAGAAGAAAATTTAATCACAGAAAATTTTTAAAAAGTAAACAGATTTGAACTATTTGTCTGCTTAAAGTAAAACTCCCTTGACATTGTCCGGGAGTTTCGCTATAGTGGGGGCTGCATGAAGACGGATGGTTGACGTCGGCGGAGGCGTCGAATGATGAAGGCGACAAAAGTCAAAGAGATACGGCAGGAAAAAGCGTCCACCGTGTTGGAAGAGTTGGTCCTTTCGGGCCACTTTGGGGAAGCCGAAAGGCTGAGCGAAACTCTTCCGGCGGCATCTGTGCGGGTCGCTGCCCTGAAGGCGCAGGTTCTGATTTATAAGGGACAACTGGAGGAAGCGGCCGAGGTTTTGGCTCCCTTCGAGAACAAGCTCACGGAAGCCAGCCTCAGTGATGCAGCAGAATTTGGTCTGGCCAGAGCCGAGCTTGCCTATTGGCGTGGGGAATATGAGGAAGCGGAGAGGCACGCGCAGGTTGTCTATGGGATCTTCAGCCTCAATAATGATCCGGTGGGGTTGGCCCGCTCGCTCTATATGCTCGGCCGTATTAAACGGCGCGGGGGGGACTTTGATCGGGCTAAGCAATACATGCTCCAGGCCCTTGACTACACCTCGTCGCTACGCGGCGATCAAGCTGATTTCCTCATCGGATTAATCTTCTTCAATCTCGGAGCGATAAATCACATTCTCGGTGACTTCAGGGAGGCGGAGGCTGACTTCCTCAGGGCAATAGAGTTGCTCAAGAGGGTGGAAGGTGGTCGCTATTACGGCCTGGCGTTGAGCAGTTACGGAGCGCTCCTCAATAGTAAGGGCCACTATGAACAAGCCGCGCAAATGCTTCAAAGTGCCTACAACTGCTTCACGGTAAATGCTTGTTTTGATGACCTCGCGCACACGACTAACAATCTGGCCTATTCTTATATCAGAATGGGCCAGTTCGATAAAGCAACCAAACTGCTCGACGAAAGTCTTGAACTGCGCCGTCGTTCCAAAGACATTGCTGGAGAAGCTGCTACTCTGGAACTCATTGGCAGATTAAGATTCGAACAAGGGAAGCTTGAGGACGCAGAGAAGGCACTCAAGCAGGCCATTGAAGTAGCTGAACTGGCAGACAATCCGAGCGAGAAGGCGGTGGCCCTCATTACACTGGGGAGGGTGGTGATGGCGAAACGTCTTTTCGACGACAGTCAGCAAGCCCTTGAGGAAGCGCTTAAACTGGCCATTGAGCTCAAAAACAAATCGCTTCAGGCCGAAGCCCATACCTATTTAGCGGAGCTGAGCGTGCTCAGGGGCAACGGCATGCAAGCCCTTGATCATCTCAAGCGGGCGAAAAATTTGATCAACGGCTATAGCGATGCTTATCTACTTGAGCAGATTGACCGAATCGAAAAGCTTGTACAGGCAGAGAAGGTGAGAACAGAAGAAGGGATCTTCATCATCAAGGGGAGCTTCTTACCGACATGGCGAGAAGCTCACGAATCTCTCGGCAGGTTCTTGCTCACTGAGGCACTTAAACATGCCGGAGAGAACCAAACTCGCGCCGCCGAACTGCTCGGCGTCACTAAGGCCTATATCACTATGCTTCGAAAGAAGTATGGCGTGTGACTGAATAAGGAGGACACACAGTATGCGGAAAGCAATAGCCGTATCCATCTTGTTCGTCCTTACCGCTTGTTTTCTCCCTGTCAGGGCTGGCCAGACGCATGGAGGGAGACCTTTTCTTCCGGGAGACGATTTGGTCTTTGGAGGGCAGACTCACGGGGGAAGACCGTTCATCGCCACGGCTGTCACCTTAAATGAAGCGAGCGCATCTGCTGCTGAAGGCAGCGTGTATTCCATGCCGGTGTATTACGATCCTTTTATCCCACAGCCGCTATGGGGCGAACTCAGTTTTCTCGATATTGTGGATTTTCTCTTCAACATCCACCTTCTTCTTTTCTACTGAGCAAGCTACAGAGCCAATCTTTTATCTCCGCTACGGAAGGGGTGGGGAATAAGAAAGGGGCGTGCTCCTGCTCATGCACGTCTTGATCCCCGCCCCCGCGAAAAGGAGCCGTGAAAGGCTCTCTCCTACACAGCAGCGAAGGTGCACCTCCTTAGGAGGGTACGCCAACATGTTGCACTCACGCTGAGTGTGCGAGAACCATTTCAAAACTCTCCTCAGCTTGAGAACATTGCTGCAAGGCCCGTAAATCAAGATCCCCCCAACGGTCGCCCTCTCAGGCCGAGCACTCACGGCTGGTTTCTGAACAGGGGGATCAGACATCATCTGCCAGGGCGGTTATTCCTTTAAGACTTACGCAATACACGAGGGTAGTCTGAATGAGATCGCTCAGGTAGGATGAACGTCACCCTTGGGGTCAGAAAATTTCTGGCCGCGTAATACCAATTGCCTTTTGAAGAACCCTCATGAATTGCCCATAACTGGTTACGGGAACGGGATCTATAAATCCGAAATCCACCCCTCCGCAATCTGCAATTGGTATAAGTCTGTCAGAGCGTCAATTTTCTGATGGCGTAAGAACGATGCCATTGAAACGGCCACAAGCTCCTCTCCATGTTGGCAGAACAGTCCAGCTATGAGTATAATAGCCACTTGTTGCAACCGGTGGCGGTCATGTCCATCGAAGAAATACTGCGTCGGGCGCAGGTGACTGAGCTGATTCTCTCGCCCTGTGTGTGCGTGTCTCGGGCAACACCGCTCGGACAGGTATTGGAGAGAATGCGGCAGGAGCGTCTCGGCTGTGTGGTTGTGTGTGAGGAGGATCGCGTGGTCGGGATCTTTACCGACCGTGATGTGTTGATGAAAGTTGTCGGAGCGGACGTTGATCGAACCTCTCCAATCGAGGCGTTCATGACGCCCGATCCGACGATCGTTCGCGCTAGGGATCGGATCTGGGAAGCGATGCGGTTGATGGACGAAGGAGGGTATCGCAACCTTCCCCTTGTGGATGACAACGGGCGCTGCCGCGGGATCGTCTCCGTTGGCAGTATCATAGACTTTCTCGCTGCCCACTTCCCGACCGAGGTCTACAACCTGCCCCCGCGCGCCGATCAGACGTTTGCTGCCCCGGATGGGGCTTGAAGGGTACCTCGCCAGCACGGGAGCCCGGTACGAGGCAGCATCAGCATGGGGAAGCATCATCTCAAAGAAAACAATAATCAGTGAGGCAAGGATGGATATGGAAAGGGTTGGTCTTGCAGAGGCAGAAGTCAAGCACCGTATCGAAGAGCTGGAAACCGTGACGGTCCGTTTCGCTGGAGACTCCGGCGATGGAATGCAACTGACGGGAACTCAGTTCAGCAATACGACGGCCATCGTGGGGAACGATCTTGGTACGTTTCCTGACTTCCCCGCAGAGATTCGTGCGCCCGCCGGAACGCTGCCGGGCGTGAGCGCCTATCAAATTTGTTTTAGCAGCCGGGATATTCGCACGCCGGGCGATCAACCGGACGTGCTGGTTGCGATGAATCCGGCGGCCCTCAAAGTTCATCTCCCTGACCTCCCTGAAGGAGGAATGATTATCGTCAACACGGATGCTTTCACCGAGCAGAATTTGAAGAAGGCCGGATATTCCTCAAATCCCCTAGAAGACGGATCGCTGGCGAAGTATCGGGTATTTAAGATCCCCATCACCACGGTCAACATGAGCGCCCTGCGCGAGATCAATCTTCCGGCCAAAGACAAAGAACGATGCAAGAATTTTTGGGCTCTGGGATTGATGTACTGGCTCTTCGATCGTCCCCTTGAGCCGACCCTCCGCTGGATCGAGGAGAAATTCAAGAAGAATCCCGAACTGGCCAAAGCGAATGCAACGGCGCTGCGGGCCGGCTACGCCTATGCTGACGCCAGCGAGATTTTCACCACTCACTATCGGGTGAAGAAGGCCCAGATAGCGCCTGGAGTCTATCGAAAGATCACCGGCAATGAAGCTCTCGCTCTCGGTTTGATTGCGGCATCGGAGCTGGCCGGGCATCCGCTCTTCTATGCGAGTTATCCCATCACGCCCGCCAGTGATATTCTCCACGAACTGGCCGTGCACAAGAATTTCGGTGTGCGCACGTTCCAGGCGGAGGACGAGATCGCAGCCATGTGTGCCGCCATCGGCGCGAGTTTCGTCGGGTATCTGGGAGCGACGGGAACAAGCGGTCCGGGGATGTGCCTTAAGTCGGAGGCCATCAATCTCGCCGTCATGACCGAGCTACCGGTGGTGATCTTGGATATTCAACGGGCCGGACCGAGTACGGGGATGCCCACGAAAACAGAGCAGGGCGATCTCCTCCAAGCCTTGTTCGGTCGCAACAGCGATAGCCCATTGGTCGTCCTGGCTCCGGCGACACCCTCGGATTGCTTCTATATGGCCATCGAAGCCTTCCGCCTGGCGACGAAATACATGACGCCGGTGATCGTGCTTTCGGACGGTTATCTCGCCAATGGAGCGGAGCCGTGGAAGCTGCCCTCGCTGGAGGAATTGCCCAAGATCGAAATCAAATTCCGTACCGATCCCAACGGGTTCTATCCCTACCAGCGTGACCCGGAAACTCTGGCGCGACCGTGGGCGATACCGGGAACGCCGGGGCTGGAACACCGCATTGGGGGGTTGGAGAAGCAGCATATCACTGGCAACGTCAGCTATGATCCTGAGAACCATCAACTGATGACTCACCTCCGGGCCGAGAAGATCGCGCGCGTGGCGCAGGACATCCCCGATGTCGAAGTCTTCGGGGACACAGAGGGCGAACTCCTTGTCGTCGGCTGGGGCGGAACCTACGGCGCCATCACCTCGGCTGTCGAACAGGTTCAGGCGAAAGGTCTACCGGTCTCCAGCATTCATCTCCGGTATCTCAATCCCCTTCCTCGCAATCTCGGCCAGGTTCTATCACGCTTCCGCAAAGTCCTCGTCCCGGAACTCAATATGGGACAACTCGTATTTCTACTACGGGCCAAATATTTGGTGGATGCGATTCCCTTCAACAAGGTCAAGGGAAGGCCCTTTAAGATCTCCGAATTAGTGATGAAAATCGAGGAACTGCTATGACGATCAAGGACAATGGAGGCAGCCAATCGCCAGTGGTCACGCTCACGAAAAAGGATTTTGTTTCCGACCAGGAAGTCCGGTGGTGCCCTGGCTGCGGTGATTACGCCATTCTCGCTCAAGTGCAAAAGGTTCTGCCGAACCTTGGCATCCCGAAGGAGAAGTTCGTGTTCGTCTCCGGCATCGGATGCAGCAGTCGTTTCCCCTACTATATGAACACCTATGGCTTCCACGGTATTCACGGCCGGGCTCCGGCCATCGCCACCGGGATAAAGATCAGCAACCCCGACCTCTCCGTGTGGGTCGTCACCGGGGATGGAGATGGGTTGAGCATCGGCGGCAATCACCTCATTCACGCCATGCGTCGGAACGTGGATATTAAGATCATCCTCTTCAACAACCGGATCTACGGGTTGACCAAGGGGCAGTATTCTCCGACATCGGAATTCGGCAAGAAGACCAAGTCATCCCCCTTTGGCGTCGTTGATTCTCCCATCAATCCCATCTGCATCGCTCTGGCGGCGGAAGCGACCTTCGTGGCTCGCTCGGTTGATCGTCACACTGATCATCTGGCCTATATCATCGAACGCGCTGCTCGCCATCGGGGTGTAGCGTTTGTGGAAGTCTTCCAGAACTGCAATATCTTCAACGATGGAGCCTTTGAACATTTTGCCGATCGCACGGTCAAGGATGATCGAATGGTCAACCTTGAGCACGGCAAACCGCTCGTCTTCGGGAAAAATCACGAGAAAGGGATTCGCCTTCGCGGGACCCAACTGGAAGTGGTGACTTTAGGTGGGGGAATCACTGAAGATGATCTGCTCATCTGGGATGAAACACTTCCCGATTCGGCTCTGGCCTACATGATCGCGCGTATGGACTACCCGGCGTTCCCCGTACCGGTGGGAGTCTTCCGTGATGTCGCCAAGCCCACTTATGACGAACTGGTCAATCAACAGATCGAATTCGCCGTGCAGAAGATGGGTCGAGGTAATCTCGAACAGCTCCTCAAAAGTGGCGATACATGGGTGGTGGAGTGACTTTAAGTCTCGGGAGCGCCCGATAGGTAAACGCGGCCAAAGGCGTTCGGCCGGAGCTGATCGCTTCACAGGATATCACAAGCATGATCTGTCCAGCCTGCGGTCACGACAATCTTCCCGGCGCGGAGACATGCGAGGTATGCCTATGGGATTTAATGGATTTGGATTTACCAGCTCCCCGCGCGGGCTTGCAAAAGCACTTGCTGGAGGATACGCTGAGCCGTCTCCCCCTGGCTCATCCCGTGAGCGTTTCCCGGCACGATCCGGTTTCGACGGCAATTGCTGCGATGAAGCAGCATCGGGTCGGCTGTGCTTTGGTCGTTGAGGGGGAGAAGCTCGTCGGCATTTTAACCGAGCGCGATGTGTTGCTGAAACTCACCGAGCCCGGCCTTGATCTTCACCGGATTCCCGTGGATCGGGTGATGACACACGATCCGGTCACCCTGAGCGAGCAGGATACACTGGCGGTGACTCTCCATCAGATGTCCCTCGGAGGATTTCGCCATCTCCCGGTTGTGACCGGGGATGGCCGACCTCGCGGCGTCGTTTCGGTCAAGGACATTTTTCGCTATATCTTCTCGCTCTGCCGCTAAGATTCGTGAGACCGATTGCCTCGGGGGAATGGCTCTCTCCGATTCGCGATAGCATCCCAACTAGGACTCCCAACAGGCGGATGCTTATCCGAGATCTGCCCCTGGTCTTCAACTCGCACCTGAGACCCCTTCGCCCAAAAGATTACGTCGAAATTCCGACCAGCTCAGGGTTCAAAATTTCCTGAACACCCCCTGAGGGGCAGAGGACCTAGAGGCGAGGGTACTTGGTGCGTCAGCAGTTGAGTTAGAGTGCCGGGCTATCCCAGGTTCGGTATTATCCTCGTACGGCAGGAGCCTCACCGGGTCAACATGTATCCTTAGCTCCCGCGATGGATGGCGGATCTCCAGTCCATTGGGAGGTGCTCATCTTTATCACCGCGCCGCAACACGTCGGTCCCAAAGTCCCACCAGTTTAAAGCAAAGCGGACCGTTATTCAGAGCTCTGCCAGAAGCATATGGGTGATCGCCAGAGAGCGTGTCCCTGGCCTTCCATTCAAAAGCTATGAATGGTCGGTTTCCTTGCGGAGCCGGCAATCTTCCCTTATCGCTCGCGCTTCTGTTGTTGCATCTGCCCAAGTTGCTGGCGCAGCTCCTGGGCCACATCGGGATGGCCCGCCTGCTCCGCCGCCTGGATCTTTTGTTTCAACAGATCGTACTTCACTGGCCAGTCAGGCGTTTCCGCGAAGACGCTCTCAGGAGGCTCTCCCAACTGAATCTTTGTCGGCTCGATAACTTCTACTCCCCGATCCCAGACCATAACGACCTTAATCGGTATACCCTGAAGGGCAGGAGCAACGTAGACCTCTGTGTATCCCACACCGTTCTGCTTGGGGAAGCGCAACACATACGTCTTATAGCCCAGAACAGAATCCACGCGCACAAGATGGGGATCCTTCGCTAGAGCATCTTCGGACAATTTCGGCCTCTTGGCCTGCATGGCTGAGAGGTAGTCGAGCACCTGATTCTCTCGACCAACCCGGAAAACGCCACGTCCCGGCATCCCGAAGACGACATCCTCACGATCAACCGTGCCATCGTCCCGATAGTAGGTGGCAACCTCCTTAAAGGCCCCATTCGATCGCTGATATCTTACGTGGATGGCGCGAAGTGACGATTTACTGTTACCGGTTAAGGTGAAGGTCTGCGTTGCAATCAGAGTGAACCCCATCGGAGGCGTCTGTTCCCTTGCGTGCCTTATCGAATAAGCCAGGCCGACAGTGACCCCGCTTAAGAGAAGCAAGCTGAGAGACAGTTTCATTATCTTGCTCCTGGGAAATGCTTGTCTCATCCATTTTCCCCTATGAGCGATTCTCGTTTCCGTAGTGAGATGACTAGGGGTAGCAACCATAACAGCAACCCTCCCAGTGTTCAAAGGAATCGGTATCGGCGCACCGCCCAAATTCATGATAGCAGCAATCTCGGCGCGTCCCACACTCGCATTCAGGGCTACACCAGACGGCCATTACCTCAATAGTGCACTGCAACGGGTTACCACAAGTGAAGGTCAGGCCGCAGCCTGACGACTGAGCGCCGACTTTGGTAGGCTGCGACATTACTGATAGCCCCACTACAAGTAACAGGACTGCGATAGTCATCGCACAAAGGACGGCCCTATACGGACCTTCGGCCTTCCTCATTGTGACCTCCTTGCTTCTGTTCTTACAAAAGACGAAAGTGACTGTCAAGCATCTTAATCAAATTTTAATGCCTTCCCGCCAATAATAACGCGAGGGCTTGCGCCAATATCTTTGCCGCAAGATTGGGAGTCCTTCTCTCTTCGGTGTTGCCGTAACAAGTTAAGAGGGATATCTTGCGATAGGGAAAGGGTAGGTAGAACGGGCTTCCTGAGGCGAAAATCCTATGGGAGCACAAACTCACCGGCACTGGACGTTAGGTCTACACCCTGGAACAATCACGCCGGGGAGCCTCTTGAACAATCGGAGAGGGGCCGGGAATTCACCCCTCTCCGGCTTCAAAGGAGGAATGAGCTACTGGAGAAATTCTGCCGGATTGACGAGTTCGACTGTCCCCAGCATTCGTCCCGCAGCGCCGGCCGTACTGCTCGATGTAGAGGTCGTACGGTCCGCCCGAATGGCCTTAGGCAAACGGCGATTGATGAAGACGCCGTAGACGCGGCTGCCGCTCACACTAGCGATGAAAAAGCTGCCGATATTGGCCACGCGAAATGTCGTGCGTCCATTGCCGGGAGGAGCAGTTGGATCAAACAGCGCGATCGGGACGATGCGCGGGCTCTCATTGGGCGGATAGCGATCGCTCCAGACGTACTTCCGACCGTTGGGACCCGTCACCAATCGGGCTCCAGGATCGAGGCTCATGAGGTAGTCAACCCCCTGCTTGGTCGGCCCGGTCATATTGCCGGTCTCGGTCGTGAGGATGTCGCCGACACGAATCGTTCCATCCCAGCCGTGACGAATGTTGTACTCATAGTTACTCGCGCCAGTTCCGCCCAATGCAACGGGGTAGAAATTCCCCGGTGAACCATCACCGGCATTGCCGCCGGCGCCGAGTTTCAACTCCACGAGCCGTCCGTCTACATCGCGAGGAGCAATAAATCCCGTAGGAGCGCCTCCGCTACAATCGGTAAAGGTGCTGGCATCCGTATCCGCCAGGTTCGGATCGTAGGGGGAACGATAGTAATCGGCTGCTTCAATTCCATTCCAGGTATGCAAATTAGGATTGAAGGGTCCATGATCGCCATCAAGCGGCGTCACACACTGGCTTCCGTGGGCGAATTGATCGGGGGCCGAGAACGGCCGCCAGCCTCCGCTGCCACCGACGACCGGGGCGGCCGTAGCGGCTGCTGCCACGCGAACCGGTACCGACCGCAACCCCACAATCATAGAGAAGAAGGTCCTGACGGGTCGGCGGATATCAATGAGGATGACATCCGGTTTAGGAAACGAGATTTCGTTCGTGGCCAGGATCACCGGCTGGCCGTCGGCACGGTTAGCCGCCGCATACTGCTTGGCCCAGCGCACGGCGGCTCCGTCTTCGGTGTAGTTGCCCGGCTGTGCCATGAGTCCCTGGGCGCCGGCGAGGGCCGCCGCATCGGCGGCGTTCTGAAGTTGATTGCGCACGACCATGAGGTAACCCACATCAACCGACAACGCTACCGCACCCAGAAAAGCAATGATGCCGGCAGTCACCAAGACGAAGATTGATCCTTTCTCCCGTTTGACACGTGTCATAGATGGCATCCTCCTGCGCCAGGAACTCTAGCATGATGGACGATCCATGCAATCGGGCAAGTGGCGTATTTTTCTCCGTCTCGATGCCCGATTTATCGGCAGATGGTGGGGGCTTCTCGGCGGTGCACCGTCACACATCCAAAGAGGCCGCACCTCTGCCACGACGGAGCCAACTATTTGGAACAGCCTTCTCCGTCGAGAAGATGAGTGGCCCGCTCGACCGAAACCATCTTAACCTCTGGAAACTCTGAGGGAATCAGGGTATCGTATTGCTTGCTGTGAACACGTACGAACTGGTCAACACCGGTGCCGATCTGGAGCGAATCAGCCGCGAACTGGCGACCCATCCGCATATCGGCGTGGACACCGAGACAACGGCGCTTGATCCCTATCGAGGCCAGATCCGACTCTTGCAACTGGCGACCCCGACCAAAGTGTATATCCTCGACCTGTTCAATCTGCCCGGCGACGCTCTGACCCCGATCAAGGATGTTTTGCAGGCCGATCGGCCGGTGAAGGTCCTCCACAATGCCAAGTTCGACGCCAAGATGCTCCTGCATCACTTTGGGATTGAGCTGGGGCGGCTGTTCGATACGATGCTGGCCTCGCAATTGATCGCTGCCGGAGATACGAGTCAGAAGCATAGTCTCGTTGAAGTCGTGCGGCGGTATCTGGGGCAAACGGTGGATAAGACGCAGCGCACGAGCGATTGGTCTCGGTTGGAGTTAACACCGGCTCAGCTCGCATATGCCGCCGAAGATGTAAGCGTGTTGCTCGCGCTCCGTCGGGTGATGGTGGAGAAACTCAAGCAACTCCGGTTGGTCGAAGCGGCCCGGCTGGAATTCGAGGCGGTCGTGCCCACGGCGGCGATGGAACTGGCGGGCATGCCGCTTGATCGCGAAGCCTGGCAGGCGCTGGTCAAGGACCTGGAGTCGCGACGGACAGTATTGGAGGATCGTTTGCAAGAACTCCTGGCTGAATTACTTCCCGCGACTGATCTCTTCGGTCGGGCCGAAATCAACTTCAACAGTCCGCCACAGGTTCTCGAGCTACTCCAGCGGCTGGGTCTGCCGGTGACGGGGACGACGGAAGCGGAACTTTTGCCCTTCAAAAATCATCCGATTGTGGCCACACTGCTGGAGTATCGCAGCGTGCAGAAGTTGCTCAGCACCTACGGCCGCAGCCTGCTCGATCATCTCCATCCGGTGACCGGACGCCTACACGGTGATTTTCACCAGATCGGGACGCCGACCGGGCGCTACAGTTGCAGCGATCCCAATCTTCAGCAAGTCCCCAACCTGCCCGAGGTGCGCCGCGCGTTCGCCGCCCCGCCGGGACGCATGCTCATCGTCGCCGATTACTCGCAGATTGAGTTGAGGATTCTGGCCGATTTCTCTCAGGACCAGCGGTTGCTGGAAGCTTTCTTGAACAACATTGACCTGCATCGTCTGACGGCGAGTTTGATGTTCAAAGTTCCGCTGGATGCCGTAACCAAGGAGCAACGGGCGATTGCCAAGACGATCAATTACGGATTGGCCTACGGCATGGGGGCAGCCGGCCTTGCGGCCCGCATTGAGACATCGGTGGCCGAAGCCGAGCGACTCATGGCCACCTACTTTGACATCTATCGCAAGGTCGCGGAATGGCTGCGGGCTGCCGGCGATACAGCAGTTGCTGTTGGTCACAGTCGTAGCCAGTCGGGCCGGTTGTGGAATTTCCGCTTCGATCCCTTTGATCGAGAGCAGGTGGCGACCATCCAACGGTTGGGTAAGAACGCGCCCATTCAAGGAACGAGCGCCGACATTCTCAAACGAGCGATGCGCCTCGTCCATGATGGGCTGAAACCCTATGACGCCCGAATCGTCAACTCCATCCACGACGAGATCGTCGTCGAAGTAGCCGCGTCTCAGGCCGAGGAGGCGGCCGCCGTCGTACGCCAGCAGATGGTGGCTGCCGGGCAAGAGTTCATCAAGACGGTCCCCGTGGAGGTGGATGTGACGATCTCCCCGGCCTGGCTCAAGTAGCGCGAACCTCCACGTCTGCGACAGAGTACACGCGCTACTTTCTTTGATGCCAGACGCAACAACATCAAAAAATCCGGAAGACCACGCGCAGACTGACGGATTCGCTGATGCCACCTGCTCATCAGCTTCTCTGCGCCCGATGCTCCGTGGATGATGGGGGGATGAGCGTATTCCGACAAAGCATCTCCTGCCGGTTCCTCTCCTCAGTGGGATCGTTTATGATATAGCCGTCGTATCTGACGGTAAGAGGATGTTATGAAGAGATGCCACAACTGCCAGGCCCCCGTTGGTGACGATTGGCGGTTTTGCCGTCATTGTGGAACTCCGCTTTTCGCAGTCGGGGCTGATGATGTTCCCACGCAGATCATCGAGCCGAAGCCGGACACGGTCGCCGACCGCAGTCGGCCTACCGGCCCGGCCTACGTCGGTCCCGAACCGGGTGTGACGTCCTTTCCAGTTCCCTCGCCGAAAAAGGGCAGACGACTCTGGATCGCAGGGATCGTGCTCGTTGGTCTTTTCGTCATAAGTCTCGGTGTGGGAGCGGGTCTTTTTTGGTTGCGGGAACGCCCGCGCCATCGCCCTGCCCTCATCGAACCTCCGGAGCCGCCGCAGCCGGTGGAAAGTCTTGTGGGAGACCAGCCCATCCTCAAACGCCTTGTTGATTTTCCTCCGGATGGAATCCTCACGGTGAAAAACATTAACGGTGGCATCGCGATTACGACCTGGGATGAAGCAAAAGCCCAGATCACGGCCCGCATCGAAGGGTCACTCTCACCGGGGCTCGTGCCGCCGATTTCGATCATTTCCCGCGGACGCGAGTTGATTGTCGAGACGCAACCGGAAAAGGGCGAGTCGCCTGAAATTCACTATGAGATCGTGCTCCCGCACGACGCCAACCTCCGCCGAGTGGTAACGGTCAACGGGACCATTCGAATCGAGGGCGTGCGCGGGCGCATTGATGCTGCCACCGTCAATGGAGGGATCGAACTTCTCGATGTCGGAGGCGATCTCTCGACGGAAACGGTCAACGGTGAAACGCGCGTGGAAGTTGCATCGGGCGCGACCGTGAAGCAGATCGCCGCCAAAACGCTCAACGGGGATATTCACATCACCCTCCCGGAACCGGCGTCGGCTGATCTTGTGCTTCAGACGATGCACGGCGAGATCGAGGCCGATCCGAGCTTCCCGCTGACGGTCACGAAAATCCCGCTCATCGGAGGGAAGAAGGCGGTGGGAAGGATCGGTGAGGGGAACGCCTCGATCAAAATCGAAACGGTCAACGGCACCATCACGCTTTCACGATAAGAAAATGGAATCATCTCCGTCGTCAACGCTCAACTGGCAAATCGAGACAGCCCGCCGGTATCACGAGGCGACCAAACACTCGTACTGGAGCGTTCGGCTGAGCGCGCACTTTCTCGATTGGGAGAATCAACCCTTCCCCTTCAAGGTCTATCGTGATCTGGAACCGCTTCTTCTGCCCCGAGACGTTCGCCCCACGGGCGTGTCGGCTCTTGAGGCTCTTCGGGCGGAAGCGGACGAAGGTACGTCCGCCGGACTCGATCAAACGGTCCGGTGTCCGGATCTAACGACGCTGGCCCACCTGCTCTTTTATTCCGCCGGTGTGACGAAGAAGAAGAGCTATCCGGGGGGAGAGATTTACTTTCGCGCGGCGGCGTGTGCGGGGGCGCTTTATCCGATTGAGGTCTATCTTGTCTGCGGTGAACTGCCCGGGCTGGAGGCCGGCGTCTATCATTTCAGCCCGCTTGACTTCGCCCTCCGGAGACTTCGAGCCGGCGATTACCGCTCGGTGCTCGTTGACGCAACAGCCGAAGAGCCCTCCGTTGCCCGCGCGCCAGTGATCGTCGTTTTGACGGCCATCACCTGGCGGAGTGCCTGGAAGTATCGTGATCGGTCCTATCGGTATCACTATTGGGATGCCGGAATGATTCTGGCCAATCTGGGCGCAACAGCACGGGCGCATCGCCTTCCCTACCGGATTGTTCTCGGATTTGCCGACCCGGTGGTGAATCATCTGCTCGGACTCGACGGGCAGCAGGAGAAGGCCCTGGCACTGGTGCCGATTGGTCGGGACTCCACTGCTGTCCCGGCTTCGGAGAGACCGGTCGTCTCCGATCTCTCGGCGGCCGTTATGCCTCTGTCACGGCAACAGGTGGATTACCCGCTGATTCGGGAGATGCACGAGGCATCATCGCTCCGGTCGCCGGAGGATGTGGCCGCCTGGCGAGAGGGAGATTTTTCTCCCCCGACGGCAGAGCCTCACCAATCGCTCCTTCCCCTTCAGCCGCTGGATCGGTCGAGCTTTCCCACCGAGGAACTGGAGTCGGTCATCATGCGACGCGCCTCAACTCGACGATTCGCCCACCGAGCGATCACCTGGAGGGAGCTGTCAACGATCCTCGCCCTGAGCACGGCGGCCATCCCCTGTGATTTTCTGCCCTCGCTGGCCTGGACGAATGACCTGTATCTGAGCGTTCACGCCGTCGAGACAATCCCACCGGGAGCCTATTATCTCCATAGGGACAGAAGCGCCGTTGAATGTCTTCGCGAAGGCAATTTTCGCCGGGACGCGCGCTATCTTTGTTTGGAGCAGGACCTGGGCGGTGACTCGAGCGCGACGATCTTTTTTCTCACGGATCTCTCGCGGATTCTTGAGCGATACGGGAACCGGGGCTATCGCATCGCTCAGCTCGAATCCGGACTCATCGGGGGGCGAATCTATCTGGCGGCCTACGCTCTCGGACGGGGAGCAACGGGATTGACCTTCTACGATGATGATGTCACCCACTTCTTCTCCCCTCACGCCGCCAACAAGAGCGCGCTCTTCGTCATGGCTGTGGGCGTGCCGGGGCGCATCGGATTGCGATGATTTGCTCCGGGAGCGAGCGTGTGATAATTTCCTCCGGTAAAGGTGAACGCTCCCGGTTGCACCCATTGCCTCTGGACCGGACAGCGTCTGATGGGCGCTGACGGGGAGCCTTTTTCATCTCGCATCAGGAAGGAGTGAATTCGGTTATGTCACCAACCATTGTGATTCTGGCGGCAGGGTTGGGGACGCGGATGCGGTCCCGCCGAGCCAAAGTGTTGCATCCGCTGGCCGGGCGTCCGATGATCTCCTATGTCGTGCGCACGGCTCTGGCGGCGAAGCCCTCGGAGGTGATCGTCATCATCGGCTATCAGGCTGATGAGGTTCGGGCTGCTGTCGAGCGCGAGGTTCAGCGGTGGGAGCGCGCTCAGGCAACGAGGCCGGAAGAGCGGCCGCAGATCGAATTCGTCCTCCAGCCGGAGCCGCAAGGCACGGGTCATGCCCTCATGGTTGCTCGTGATGCGCTGGCCCGTGGGGAGGGTCCGCTCGTCGTTTTGTCGGGCGATATGCCGCTCGTGCGGGCGGAGACAGTGACGGAACTCGTCGAATATCACCAGAAGGCGCGTCAGGTGGCAACAATCGTCACCATGCACCTGCCCGATCCGAGCGGCTATGGACGCATCCTCCGCACACCGGATGGCGACTTCGTCCGCATTGTGGAAGACCGCGACGCCAGCGAGGAAGAACGGGCGATCCAGGAGGTGAATTCCGGCCTCTATTGTTTCGACCGCAAGCCGCTCATCGGCTCACTGGATCGGCTGACGCCGGACAATCGCCAGGGCGAGTACTATCTCACCGATGTCCCCCTCATCCTCACGAGTTTGGGCTATCGCGTGGGGACGTGGGAGTGTCACGCGGCTGACCAACTGGTGGGCATCAACTCGCGCCGTGATCTGGCCGAGGTCGAAGCCCGTTTGCGGAAGGAGATCGCGCACCGCTGGCTGGAGAGCGGCGTCACACTTCATGACCCCGCGACGATCTATATTGATGACACCGTCGAGATCGGTCAGGATACGGTCATTTATCCCCACGTCATCCTCGAAGGAGAAACAGTCATTGGCCAGGAATGCACGATTCATTCCTGGACGCGCATCAGCAATTCCCGCGTCGGGGATCGCGTGACGATTCACAATAGTTCGGTCGTGATCGAGAGCCGCATCGGCGATGACGCGAGCATCGGCCCGTTCGCGCACCTGCGGGGCGAGGCCGAGATTGCCAATCAGGTCGTGATCGGCAATTTCGTCGAGGTGAAGAAATCGGTCGTGGGGCGAGGATCGAAGGCGCGTCATCTGGCCTATCTCGGCGATGCCACCATCGGCGAGCGCGTCAACATCGGAGCAGGAACGATCACCTGTAACTTCGATGGCAAGAGGAAGCATCGGACGATCATCGAGGACGACGTTCATATCGGCAGTGATACCATGCTGGTGGCTCCGGTGCGCGTCGGTCGCGGGGCGGTCACCGGAGCCGGCGCCGTCGTCATCCGCGACGTGCCGGAGAAGACGCTCGTCGTCGGCGTTCCCGCCGTGGAGAAGAAAAAAGTCGAGCCCTGACGACGCTCCTTATCGGCGAAAGAATCCGGAGAAGCTTGAGCACCATTGCGAGAGACTTTGGTCGTGAGGGGAAGCCATGTCGGGTATCATCGGGTATGTCGGGAATAGAGATATCGTCCCGTTGCTTTTGGGTGGACTGCGGCGATTAGAGTATCGAGGGTACGACTCCGCCGGGATCGCCGTCGGTGGTGGGGGGCGACTGGAGGTCCGACGCGCGGCAGGGAAACTGCGAAATCTCGAGGAGGTCGTGCGACTGCATCCGCTCGACGGCACCTACGGCATCGGTCATACCCGCTGGGCGACTCACGGCCGTCCGACCGAACAGAACGCTCACCCGCACTGCGATTGCACCGGGCGCATCGCCGTTGTGCACAACGGCATCATCGAAAACTATCTCACGCTGAAGAACACCCTGGCTGCCGAAGGCCACGTCTTCAAAACGGATACCGATACGGAAGTCATCGCCCATCTCATCGAGAAATACAGTGCCGACGGATCGCCGCTGGAGGCGGCGGTGCGACGAACCGTCCGCGAACTTGAGGGCATCTTCGCCCTCGTCATCATCTCCGCCGATCTGCCGGACACACTGATTGTCGTGCGGGAGGGATCACCCGTGGTGATCGGCGTCGGGCGCGATGAATATTTCGTCGCGTCGGATGCTCCGGCCATACTCTACCACACGCGGGATGTGGTTTTTTTGGGCGATCATCATCTGGGCGTCATCACTCGCGAGGGCGTGCGCATCAGCGACTTCGACGGGAACACGGTGACGCTGCCGGTCGAGCGCATCGGCTGGGATCCGATTTCAGTGGAAAAGGGAGGATTCCCCCACTTCATGCTCAAGGAGATTTTCGAGCAGCCTCGCGCCGTTCGCGAGACGCTCGCGCGCTACATCTCTTCGGATCGGCGGAGCGTCGTGCTGGATGACCTCGATGTGTCAGAAGATCACCTGCGACAGCTCCGGAGCATTCGCCTGGTGGCCTGCGGCGGGAGCTGGCATGCAGCCCTCTGCGGCAAGTTCATGATCGAAGCACTGGCGCGCATCCCCGTGGAGGTGGATTATTCGAGCGAATTTCGCTATCGCGATCCGATCCTGGACGATCGCACGCTGGTTCTCGCCGTGAGTCAGTCGGGGGAGACGGCCGATACCCTGGCCGCCGTCCGGGAAGCTCGAGGAAAAGGAGCGCGCGTACTGGCCATCTGCAATGTTCGTGGCTCGACCATCACGCGCGAAGTGGACGGGACGATCTACACCTACGCCGGACCGGAAATCGGCGTCGCCTCCACCAAGGCGTTCACCACCCAGCTTGTCGCGCTGCTGCTGTTCTCGCTCTCTCTGGGACGGCTCCGGGAGGAAATCAGCCACGAACACGCCCAACGCCTCCTCGCGGCTCTCTTGACCGTCCCCTCGCATCTCGAACGATTGTTGACCAAGGATGATCGTATCATGGCACTCGCCCGCGAGTTCTTCCGCGCCTCAGGATTCTTCTTTCTCGGTCGCGGGATCAATTACCCCATCGCCCTCGAAGGAGCCCTGAAGTTGAAGGAGTTGAGTTATGTTTATGCCGAAGGCTATCCGGCGGGCGAGATGAAGCACGGTCCTAATGCTCTCATTGACGAACATCTCCCGGTCGTCGCCATCAATCCTCGTGATCCCGAGTCCACCGCTTCGCGCGTGCTCTATGAGAAGACGCTCGCCAACATCGTTGAAGTGAAAGCACGCGATGGGATCGTCATCGGGGTTGTGAGCGAGGGCGATGAGGACGTCCGTCAAGTCGCCGACCGCATCATCGAAATCCCGACGGTGCCGCACCTCCTCCTGCCCATCCTGGCGATCGTTCCCCTGCAACTTTTGGCCTATCATATCGCGGTGTTGCGCGGCTGCGATGTGGATCAGCCGAGAAACCTGGCCAAGTCAGTGACGGTGGAATAACCTCCTTACGAAAGCCACCACGAGCGGACGCGGATGAACGCGGGTCGTCTCATCAATCCGCGTTGATCTGAGGTGAGATTCTCATCGTTTCTGGGCGACAGGCTGCGTTCCGCGAATAATTCTCCCGAAAAATGCCACAGATCGCACAATCTCTCAGCGATTGGTCTGTCCCAGTGAAAATCGGTGAAATCTGTGGCCTCCTCCGGAGATCGTGACGGATTTGCGCAGATGAGAAGCCTTCTCCTTGCTCCTTCGCGACGATCGGTGGGGAAATTCTCGCGGGAATCACTCATGAACCGGACGTTCGCCATGAACGAGGAAAATCTGAGAGCGCCCGTGGGGAGCCCGCTCACCGAGCACGCCGGAGGCGTGCGCTCCCAAGGGATTTTCAAGGGAGGAACTCAGGGTCTGGGTCCCTTACGGGGAAGGCGTTTTCTTCTCGCCTCCGATCAGGAGATAGAGAACGGCCATGCGCACGGCCACACCGTAGGCGACCTGATCGAGGATGAGCGAGGCGGGACCGTCGGCCACTTCGGAGGAGATTTCGACGCCCCGATTGATCGGCCCCGGATGAAGGATGATGACATCCTCCTTGGCCAGCCGGAGGCGTTCCGGCGTCAGACCGAAGCGAACGGCATATTCTTTGAGCGAGGGGAAGAAACATTCCTGCTGCCGCTCTCGCTGAATGCGCAGTGCCATAACGACATCGGCTCCCTCGAGGGCTTCCTCCAGGCGGGGGGTGACCGTCAATCCTTCCTCGACCAATCGCTCATAGGCGGGAGGGATGAGCGTCAACGGTCCGGTGACGAAGACGCGCGCTCCCAGTTTCGTCAGCAGGTAGGTATTGGAGCGAGCGACACGACTATGCAGGATGTCGCCGACGATGGCTACCTTCAGTCCCGCGATCCTCCCCTTGCGCTGACGGATGGTGAAGGCATCGAGCAACGCTTGCGTGGGGTGTTCGTGAGCCCCATCGCCGGCATTGATGACGGGAATGGCCAACCGCTCGGCCAGTTGATGGGGCACGCCCGCGCTCTGGTGACGAATGATGAGGGCATCGGGAGCCATGGCTTCGAGCGTGCGGGCCGTATCAATGAGCGTTTCCCCCTTGACCACGCTGCTTGTGGCCACCGAAATGGTCACGGTGTCGGCCGACAATCGCTTGGCCGCAATCTCGAAACTCGTGCGCGTGCGGGTCGAGGGCTCAAAAAACAGATGCACCACCGTCTTGCCCCGCAAAGTGGGAACCTTCTTGATCTCGCGGAGCGAGACCTCGTGAAACGCTTCTGCCGTATCGAGAATGAGGGTGATCTCCTCGGGCGTCAGCTCCCGAATTCCCAGCAAATCCTTATGGCGAAAGGTGGGAACGGGATCAGGAGAAACCGGTCTGTCTCCCATCGCAGTCACCTCTCACCGATGAAGCCGTGTTTCTCCCCCTGCCGGACGAGCACGACCTGATCCACGCCGTCAGATTCCGCGAGCATGACATGCACGATGTCGCCTTTCTCGGTCGTGATCGTTTTCCCCACATAATCGGGGCAGATGGGCAATTCGCGGTGCCCCCGATCTACGAGCACGACCAGTCGCACCCGCTGGGGTCGCCCGTAGTCCATCAGATGATCCAAAGCGGCACGAATCGTCCGTCCGGTGTAGAGAACATCATCCACCAGGATGACGGTTCGATCTGTGATGTCAAGCGGCAGGTCCGTTTTCTTAACGATCGGATGGGGAGCAATGCGACTCAGATCATCCCGATAGAACGTGATGTCCAGAGCCCCGACCGGGACATGAACTCCATGCGACTCGGCCATTTTTCGAGCGAGCCGTTCGGCCAGAGGAACGCCCCGTGTGCGAATACCGAGCAGGATGATCTCGTCGTTTCGGGGATGATCAGCGATGATCCGCGATGCCAGCCGGGAAATGACCCGACGAATATCGGTCGCCGTCATGAGGATGGTTTTCTCTTTCACTGTCCCACCTGCAGTCCTCCGACGATGTCGCGCAACCTTTCGCGCCGGCGCGGGTGGAGATCGAAATATCTCCGCTCTTTTTGTCGCACGGTGAACATCTGTCCGATCCCCTATGGGGAAACGGGTCACCGACTCTCCCCGGCAACCGTTGAGATATCTGTTAGCTCGGCGCGAACGTCTCCGTATTCGAGGCGACCGCTGATGCGGACGGGCAGCCTCCGGTCATCACGCGACAGCCACATTCGGAGGCGATAGGCATCGCTCACCTGACCCGGTGTGTCTTCAATCATGAGGATCACCTCGGTCGCCTCAAAACGTCCCGCCGGGACCGTCACCTCCGTCGTTTGCGCCGCACGGACGTGGACGAAAAAGCGATCCTTCCCGTGAAGAACCGGCAGGCGATAGCTCTTGCCCTCGGTCAGATCGAGCGTGCGCAGGTAGTAAAGGAGAGCCACGAGATCGCGCGTCTCCGGATGGATCGGCACGGTTCGACCGGGACTCAACCGGGCCAGCCGTCTTTTTCCATCCAGAAAGGTGACGCGCTCGGTTTTTCGTTTCCCCTCGCGGATGAACAGTTCCGTGCGATAAGGAAGAAGGGTCGCCGGATCCACATAGGAAGCGAACCGATCTTCGACCAGGAAGAAGACCTTGACCAGGCCGACGGATTCGGCAGTCAACGTCAGGTGCAGTCCCTCGCGATTAAAAAACCGTCCGCGTTGTTTGATTTCGGTCGTGAGCTGACCGGCTGTCAGGAAGTTCGCCCAGGAGACCGAGTAACTCAGCTTCTCACCGATCGGCAGAATGATGCGTGAGTCTCCTGTCACCTCCGGCGGAAAATGGCTCACCCTCCCGGAAGTGCGACAGAGACTCCCGACTCCAAGCCCGGGGCCGAGCAGGAACAGGCTCACAATCGCAGTGCCGATGGACCTGATCACCGGTGCCGCCCGCACACTAGCGCCGAGATCGTCGCGCCCGATCATCCACCCGACGCCGGGGAGCTTGCTCGTGACGCTCGCGCTCGTCCTTGAGCAGCGCCTTGCGGCTGAGGCGAATCTTCCCCTGACCATCGTTGGCGATGCATTTCACCTTGATGATCTGACCTTCTTTGAGGACATCCCGAATATCTTTCACCCGATAGTCAGCGACCTCCGAGATATGGAGCAGGGCTTCCGTTCCCGGAGTGATCTCCACGAAGGCGCCGAATTCGGTGAGGCGGGAGACCTTCCCCATGTAGACCTTCCCCACCTCGATCTCCATGGTGAGGTCCTTGATCATCTGAATGGCCTGATCGGCGGCCTCCTTATTAGTAGAGGCAATATGGACCTGGCCGTCCTCCAGAATATCAATCTTGCAGCCGGTCTTATCAACGATGCCGCGAATGACCTTCCCGCTCGGCCCGATAACGTCCCGAATCTTCTCCGGCGGAATCTGAATGGTGAAGATGCGAGGCGCGTAGGGGCTGATGTCGGGACGCGGCTGAGCGATGGTTTGCTCGAGTTTGTCGAGGATGATCATGCGGGCCTCTTTGGCCTGCTCCAGCGCCTGGTACATGATCTCGGCATCCACGCCGCTGATCTTAATATCCATCTGCAAAGCGGTGATGCCCTGGCGCGTTCCCGCGACTTTGAAATCCATATCGCCGAAGTGGTCTTCTGCTCCAGCGATGTCGGTGAGAATGGCATAGCTGTCATTCTCCATGACCAGGCCCATGGCAATGCCGCCCACATGCGCCTTAATGGGGACGCCTGCATCCATGAGCGCGAGACTCCCTCCGCAAACCGTCGCCATCGAGGAGGATCCATTGGATTCTGTGATCTCGGAGACGACGCGAATGATGTACGGCCAGACGTCCTCGGAGGGAAGGACGGGATCAAGGGCGCGATGCGCCAGGGCCCCGTGTCCGATCTCCCGTCGGCCCGGTGCCCCCAAACGAGCGACCTCGCCCACGGAGAAGGGGGGGAAATTGTAATTGAGCATGAACCGGCGCTGGACCTCGCCCTGTTCGAGATCATCCAGGTATTGAATATCTTCACGCGTCCCCAGGGTCGTCGTGACGAGCGCCTGGGTCTCGCCCCGCGTGAACAGGGCACTGCCGTGAGTTCGGGGCAGGACCCCGACTTCGCATTCAATCGGACGAATCTCGGTGAAACGCCGACCATCAGGCCGACGCCGGAGGTTCAAGATGCTGTCGCGGAAGATTCGCTCCTGAAGATACTCCAGCGCCCGCACCGCCATCTGCCGTTTCTCCGGCTGATCTTCCGGGAAGCTCTCGATGACGCGCTTCGTCAAGTCCTCGACGGCCCGCTGGCTTTCCCGTTTGGTCTTGGTGCTGACATCGAGCGCCTGTCGCAGTTCCGCCGACCAGCGGTCTTCGACTATTTGCAGAACCTCCTGGTCCAGCGGCGTGACCGTCACTTCCCGTTTCGTGATGCCGAGCTTTTCGCCAAGCTCCCGTTGCCAGGCGCACACTTTCCGAATCTCGTTATGGGCGAAGACCAGAGCCTCGACAATGACCTCTTCCGACACCTCTTTGGCTCCGGCCTCGACCATCACGATTGCGTCTTCGGTTCCGGCGACGACCAGATTGAGCAACGATTGACGCATCTGTTCGTACGTCGGATTGAGCACGTAGCGATTGTCAACCAATCCGACGCGCACGCCGGCCACCGGTCGGTCAAACGGGATGTCGGAGAAATAGAGGGCCGCCGACGCTCCGGTAATGCCCAGAATGTCGGGCTCATTCTCCATATCCGCCGAGACAACCATGGCGATGATCTGCGTCTCGCAGGTAAACCCCTTGGGGAAGAGTGGCCGCAAGGGCCGATCAATCAACCGGCTGGTGAGGATCTCTTTTTCAGTGGGTTTGCCCTCCCGCCGGAAGTAATTGCCGGGGATGCGCCCGGCGGCATAATTATTCTCCCGGTAATCCACCGTGAGCGGGAGAAAATCAACTCCCGCGCGGGGCTCCCGCTGAGCCACAGCCGTGACCAGAACCATCGAATCGCCATAGCTGATGAGAACCGCTCCATCGGCCTGCTTGGCGATGCGTCCGGTTTCAATCTTGAGCTGTCGGCCTCCTAATTCTAATGCCTCTCGTAATACCATACTTTGTGTGTCCTTCTCTCAATGTGGAATAAATGTGACAAAGCCACGACCTACTGTGCGGAGCGGTCGTGGCCTCATCCTAACGTCCTGAGCCGAATGACGAAAAGTTGAGTCTGACGCAACCCTTGCTTGCCCGTGACCGTTGTCACCAGGCTGAGAACATCCGTGCGTTCCTTTCCGCGTCGTTACGGTCGTAATCAACCCTACCTTCGTAAGCCCAAACGGTCAATCAATTGGAAGTACCGCTGGCTATCAACGCGCTTTAAGTAATTGAGAAGTCGCCGTCGCTTGCTCACCAGCTTCAATAGTCCCCGCCGCGAGTGATGATCCTTCTTATGCGTCTTAAAGTGCTCGGTCAATTGAGCAATCCGCTCGGTCAAAAGAGCCACCTGTACTTCCGGCGAACCGGTATCGGTCTCATGGACCTTGTATTTATCAATCAATTCACGCTTGAGTTGGCTGGTCAATGCCACTGTTGGTGCTGCCTCCCACGGACTCAAATTTTTCATCCTGCTCAGGTTAGGAAACATTAGCACAGACCGGAGCAGATGTAAAGCTCCCACCCGTCAGCCCGCGCCGACCCCCACCCCCTTGAAGATCCGAACAAAGAGGGCAAAATTCCCCACACGCTTTTGGTCGGAAGGCAGACTACGATGCATCGGGGAGCCAGCGAAAGAACGCCGGTTTTGGAGCCTGTGTTTTTTCGCCGACGAGAAAAAGGCGGCGCGCCCCCTCCCGAACTCACTGCTTCGCCGGAGCGGGACGAATCACCGTCAGGACGGGGACGGGAGAATGCCGGGTCACGCGCACCGTCGTCGTTCCAATGACGGTGGCATCGAAGAATCGTCGGTGCTGAGCACCGAGCACGATGAGATCGCAGCCGAGCGACTCGGCCGTGGTGATGATCTGCTGAGCGGCATCGCCCTGGCGCACCATCTCCTGAAGCTGGCAGCGAGCGCGCACATCCGGGGGGACCCAGCCACAGAGCCTCTCGCGCGCGGTCTCTTCGGCCCCTACGGAGTCCGCCGATTCGAGAACGTGGAGAACGAACAGCTCGGCTCCAAAACACTGAGCGACGGCAGCCGCGTGACGGAGCGCGACCTCCGCCACGTCGGTAAAATTCACCGGACAGAGCACGCGCCGCACCGGAAGCGGTGCCCCGATCGTCGCTCCCGGTCGCGGACGGACGGTCAGCACAGGGCGACTTGTCTCTCGCAACACGCGTTCGGTGACCGATCCCAGCATGAGTCGCCCGACGCCACTCCGCCCATGCGTCCCCATGACGATGAGATCCACCGGCTCCCGCTCGGCCGTGGTAACAATAGCCGAAACCGGATGATCCTCGACGACCCGCGTCTCCACCTCCACCGTTTCGCCCACCTGCTCGCGCACATACCGCTGCAGATGCTCCCGCGCCGCCTGACGGGATCGGTCCATCGCCCGGGTGACATCAGCTAACTGTTCCATCGTGAAGTAGGGCGGAGGCAGAAACGGATCGGCGTAAATCACCAACAGTCGTGCGCCAAAGCAAGCGGCGACATCCCGTCCGTAGCGGAGCGCCGCCGTCGCTAGCTCGCTGAAGTCGGTGGGACAAAGAATCAGGCGCGGCTGAAATGTCTCCATGAGCATTCCTCCTGTATCGAGCGGATTATACCGAATTTCGTCCTCGCGGGGCCCCTCGCGGTAGGGGAGAATGCGAGCGGACCCCTCTCACGTTCAGGCCGGTCGTCGCTCATCTCTCATCTCCGCGTCAGGGGAAGTGGCTGCGCGAAGAAGCTGATGGTCCTTGGAGAGGTTTCGGCTCAGGTAATAGAGGATCGGCACCGCCAGGCGCGACAGCAACAGCGATGCCACCTCTCCGGCCATGAGCGAAATGGCCAATCCCTGAAAGATCGGATCGAACAAGATCACGCCGGCACCAACAATCACCGCCGCTGCCGTCAGCATCATCGGACGGAACCGCACGGCGCCGGCGTCAATGACGGCCTCGGCCAGCGGCATCCCCTGCCGGAGTCGCAACTCGATGAAATCCACCAGAATGATCGAGTTGCGCACGACAATACCCGCCCCGGCGATGAACCCGATCATCGAGGTGGCGGTGAAGAATGCCCCCATCAACCCGTGCGCCGGCAGGATGCCCACCAGCGAAAACGGAATCGCGGCCATGATGACCAGCGGCGTTTTGAACGATTGAAACCAACCGACGACCAGGATGTAAATCAGCACGAGAACGGCGGCAAAGGCGATGCCGAGATCGCGGAACACCTCGTAGGTGATGTGCCATTCACCGTCCCATTTCATGGCGAAGCGATCGGCGAGGAACGGTTGACGGGCGACGTATCGCTGGAGCTGATACCCTTCGGGCAGTCGCAGACGATCAATCGCTTCGTTGAGTTTCAGAATGGCATAGACCGGACTTTCTTCTTCACCGGCCACGTCGCCGGTCACATAGACGACCGGCATGAGGTTCTTGTGATAAATGCTTTTGTCGGCCACCTGCTCCTCGATGCGCACCAGCTCGCCGAGCGATACGAGATTCCCCCGCTCGCCCATGACTTTGATCCGTCTCAAGTCCTCGACGCTCGATCGCTCGGCACGTGGCACCTCAAGCACAATGGGCACGTCTTCTTTCTCCTGCGGTTGGTGCAGCAATCCGACCGTCATCCCTTCGACGGCGATGCGCAGTGTGGCTGCCACCTGCTCCGCCGAGACTCCGTTCAGCGCGGCTTTCTCCTTGTCTACCACGAAGCGATATTTGGGTTGATCGTCCTCGACGTACCAATCCACGTCCACGACGCCGTCGGTTTGGTCGAAGATCTCCCGGATCTGGCGGGCGATCTCGATCTGGCGGTTGTAATCGGGACCGTAGACCTCGGCCACAAGCGTTTGCAGAACGGGCGGGCCGGGGGGGACCTCGGCCACCTTCACGCGGGCGTTGTAGCGGCGAGCAATTTCCTGAATCCGAGGGCGCACGCGGCGGGCGATGTCGTGACTCTGCGCGTCGCGTTCACCCTTGGGCACGAGGTTGACCTGAATGTCGGCGACGTTCGGACCCCGTCGCAAAAAGTAATGACGCACGAGACCGTTGAAGTTGTAAGGAGACGCCGTGCCCACGTACATCTGAAGATCGGTGACCTCCGGCACCGTGCGCAGATAATCGGCGATCTCGCGCGTCACGGCGGCCGTGTGCTCCAACGTCGTCCCCTCGGGCATATCAATCACCACCTGAAACTCGCTCTTGTTGTCAAACGGCAGCATCTTGACGCGCACGGCTTTGACGGCAAAAAGTGAAAGCGACAGAAGCAGAAGCACCACCACCGCGGCGAGGAATCCGTAGCGCCATCGAGGATGATGAATGAGCGGTGTCATCGCCCGACGATAGAGCCGCGTCGTCCAGCCTTCTTCGATATGTGCCGTTCCGGCTTCCCGCCGGAGCAGCCGCACGCTCGCCCAGGGCGTCACGATGAACGCCACCAGGAGCGAGAACAACATCGCCGCCGACGCTCCCACCGGAATCGGGCGCATGTACGGTCCCATCAATCCGCTCACGAAGGCCATCGGGATAATGGCCGCAATGACGGTGAACGTCGCCAGAATAGTCGGATTGCCCACTTCGTCTACGGCCTCGACGGCGATCTCCATAATCGGGCGACCCCGGTTCTCCGGCAGCCGATAGTGACGGACAATGTTCTCCACCACGACGATGGCATCATCCACCAGAATACCGATGGAGAAAATCAGCGCAAACAACGTGACGCGATTGAGCGTGTAGCCATAGAGGTAGAAAACAGCCAGCGTGAGCGCCAGCGTCACAGGAATAGCGATGGCGACAATGCCCGATTCTCGAAAGCCGAGCGTCAGCCAGATCAACGCCGACACCGAGACGATGGCAATCATCATGTGAAAGAGCAGTTCGTTCGATTTCTCGGTGGCCGTCTCGCCGTAGTTGCGCGTGATGGTGACATGCACATCGCCGGGGATGAGCGTCCCCTGTAACTGGCTGACCTTTGCGATGACCCGGTCGGCGATCTCAATGGCATTCGTGCCCTTCCGTTTGGCGACCGAAATGGTGACGGCGGGGAGAGGACCTCTCGATAGGTCACTGCCGTCCGAAGTTTGTGGGGCGCGGGAGAGCGAGTGGCTATAGTGGGCTGCCGGTCCGTGAGCAAAGAGCACGTAATCGGCAGGCTCTTCCGGACCATCCTCGATGACGGCCACATCACGAAGGTAGACGGGCCGGTTGTTGTACACGCCGACGACCACGCGGCCGACCTCCTCCGCCGTGTGCAGGAAGCCTCCGGTTTCGACCAGAAATTCTCGATTGCCCGATGCGAAACTTCCCGCCTGCACCTGACGATTGGCCTGCTCCAGCATTCGGGCGAGTGTGGCCGGAGCCACGTTGTAGGCTGCCATCCGGGCCGGATCGAGCAGCACACGAACCTGCCGCCGTTGCCCGCCGATGATTTTGACTTCGGAGACGTCGGCGATCTCCTTGATCTGATCGTGAACCTGAGCGGCAATGCGCCGCAGCGTGAAGTGATCGTAACGATCGCTCCAGAAGGTAAGCGCCAGAATCGGCACATCATCAATCGAACGCGGCTTGATGAGCGGCGGACTGGCCCCGGGCGGGATGAGATCAAAATTGGCGAACATCTTTTGATTCAGCCGCACGATGCTCTTCTCCTCATCCTCGCCGACGTAAAACCGAACGATGGCCATCGCGTAGCCCGGCGCTGATGTCGAATAGATGTACTCGACACCGGGAATCTCCCAGAGCAGTTTCTCCATGGGCTTGGTGACGCGCTCTTCGACTTCGCGGGCCGACGCGCCGGGCATCTGAACGAAGATGTCAATCATCGGCACGACGATCTGCGGCTCCTCCTCGCGCGGCAAAAGCAGCACCGCTCCCACACCCAGCAGAATCGAAGCCGTGATGATCAGTGGCGTCAGCTTGGAATCAATAAAGGTGTGCGCGAGTTTCCCAGCCAGGCCCCGTTTCTCTCTCATACTCGATGCCCCCTCAAACCTCTCATTCCCGCAGATGAAAAGTTTCCACGCCTGCCGTTAGTGTCAGGAAAGGAGAATGATCTTGCCCGAGAGCGTGCGCATTCCCGGCCTGTCGGGTAGGGCGAGCAACAGCCCCCGGCGGGCGCTCCCGGGAATGCCGAACACGCACGTTCCCACGGATAAACCATCGGCCGGCATTTTTCATCCGTGGGCGCAGGTCATTGACCGATCCTCGTCCCATCGCTGATCGCGCCGACGTTTTCAATGACGATGCGCTCTCCGTCGCTCAATCCGGCGATCACTTCGATGCGATCACCATAGGGCTTGCCCGTTTGAATCAACCGCAGCCGGGCGATGGCGGACTCATCAACGACATAGACGCCGATCAACTGTCCACGTTCAACAATCGCCCGCCGGGGAATGAGAAGCGCCTGCTTCTGACCGATCGTGAAGCGAGCCTTGCCGTAAAGTCCTGAGCGAAGGAGAGACCCATCCTTTTCCCCTTCTTTCGGGAGATCAATCTTCACCGTGTAGCTCCGGCTGGCCGGATCGGCGGCGGGCACAATCTCGGCCACGCGGCCGGTGAGTTCCCTCCCTCCGAGAGCGTCAATCACCACCCGTGCGGGATCACCCGGATGGATTTTTCCGATGTACGACTCTTCCACCGTGACCTCCAGCCGGTAGTGCGCATCGTCTTCGACGGTGACAAGCGGCACGCCGGGCGCCGCGAGCATTCCCACCTCCGCCTGCTTGGCCGTCACAATGCCGTTGAGGGGTGAAACCACGCGAGCATAGCCGACCATGACCTGTGCGGCAGCGATGTCGGCACGGGCTTGATCAATTCGGGCGAGCACCTGATTCTTCTTCGCCTGCAATGAAGCGAGCATCTGACCGGCTCGTTCGGCCTCGGCGGTGGCCGCCTTGTACCGGGCCTGCACCTCGTCGAATTCCTGCTGGCTGACCGACCGGCGTTCGCGCAGGGCGCGGTAGCGAGTGAAGGTAGAATGTGCCAGGGCCTGATTCGCTTCGGCGGCCGCTTTGGCCGATTCGGCGGCGGCGATGGCTCTCTCGACTTCGTCCAGCGCATTCTCCGCCTCGCGCAATCCGGCCTGCGCCTTCCGCAACTGGGCGGCAATGTCACGATCATCAATCTCGACGAGCACCTGACCGGCGCGCACACGGTCGCCCTCACGAACATGGACGGCTCGCACCGTTCCCATGACCCTGGATGAGAGCACACTTGTTGTCCGCGACCGCACGGTGCCCGCCGCTTCGTAAAAATCCTCAACCGGCGCCGTCTTCACGGTCAGAAGTTTCACGCCGGTGACGGTGGGAAACTTCTCGGCCGCCGCCTCGTCTTTGCCTCCGCACGAAGCGGCGACCATGGCGATCACGCTGATGGTGATGATGGCCCATTTCCTTCTCATATCCGCCTCACAGTGGCACAAGGTGACCTCATGCGCTATGACACAAATGGCTGAACGTCGGTCAGTCGCCCGCTGGCCAGCAAGACCTGGGCGTAGCCGACATAGTAGTCATATCGAGCGGCCAGCAGGTTCAACCGCGCCCGGAGCAGAGCCGTCTCGGCCCGCAGCATCTCAGTAATCGTCGTCAGTCCCTCCTGATAGCGATCCTGGACGATGCGCAGCGTTTCTTCGGCCTGCGCCACCGCTCGTGCTGCCACCCTCAGCCGATCTTGAGCCGATACGTAGTGCTGATAGGCGCGAATGACTTCAAAGCGAATTTGATCGGCCAGATGATCCTGCTCCGCGGCCGCTCGTGTTTCTGCTGCGCGCGCCTGCTTGAGTCGGGCGTTGCGACTCCAATCGAAGATGTTGACCGTCAGGCTCGCGCCGACGGTGTAATCGGCGCTGCCGCTCATCAGCCCTCGACCGCTTCCGCCAAAAGTGGCGAAGACATCGAGGCGAGGGAGGAACTCGCCCAGCGCCCGCCGCACGCCCTGCTCGGACGAACGAAGCGCCAGACGCACCCGCGCATAATCAGGCCGATGAAGTAGCGCCAGGCGAATGAGTTCGTCCTGGCTCTCCATGTCAAAGGCTCTTTCCAGAAGTTGACCCTCCAGCTTATGAGGGGTATCTACAGCAAGTCCGAGCGCCGTGTTGAGCGCCGCCCGGGCCACAACGACTTCGCCTGCTGCTTGAATTTGCTGCTGATGAAACTCGGCCAGTTGCACTTCGGCGGCGAGCAGATCCGATTGGACCACGAGCCCCGTTTCAAACAGGTCGCGAATGCGCTTGACATCCGCTTCAGCCGTTTTGACGGCTTCGTCAGCGACCTCTTTCCGGGCCTGCGCCACAAGCACACCGTAGTAAGCCCGGATCACCTCGAAGCGAATCTGTTGCTCGACCCAGTCCCTCTGCCGCTCGGCTTGCTCCTGTGCGAGTTGTGCTTGCCGGATGCGCGTGTCCGTCTGGAGCTGATCGAAGAGCGGCAGCCGCAGCGTCACCGCCGTCCGAAAATTATTGATCGAAGGCGGCGCATTCAAGAAGCGGGGATCAAAGTGTTGCGGCCCGAACCGTCCTTGCTCCAGCAACGAGCCGAATACGAACACGGGATTGTTGCCGGTCATAAACGTCTCGCTGAACTGCAACAGAGGCAGCCGCCCGGCCCGCGCTTCATGAAGCTGCGCCGCCGCTAACTCCCGACCCGACGCCGCCGCGCGCACAAGCGGATTCGTGCGCAGTGCGATCTCAACAGCCAACGGTAGCGTCAGGCCCTCCCCGGATTGAGCCCAAGCGGGAGAAAGGCGTCCTCCCCCCGTCAAAACCGAGACTCCGACCAGAGAAAGTGCGAGCATTCGCTTCCTCAGAAGATCGCCCTTCATGCATCCTCCTCTGCTTCAAATGCGTCCCCCATGCCGTCTGTTATGATCCAGCCCGCGGGCAAAGGATTCAAAAAAACTTCTGTCCCCCGGTGACGACGTTCGACAGGACCTGAGCACGTGTCGAGGAGACTTGCCCAATGGAGGTCCGCACGGCTCTGGGCTGGACGATCTTCCCCTCGCCCTCAGCTGGACCGATGGCCGGAGGCCAGACCAGCGGTCGCGTCAGATGACCCGTACCATCTTCAGGTGAACCAATGGGCAGAGGCCGGGGCCGGAGGTTCTTCCGCGTTGCTCGCTTGGGTGCTATCGTCTACAATTGCCTGCTATGCGATGCGAGCCGGTTTTCATGCGGCACCGTAGCGCAAACGTTCCAGTCTGCGAAAACCCGCTGGCTTGAAAGCCGGCACCGTTGCACAGACTTTTCAGTCTGCCAAGCGAAGGAGAAGCTATGTTGAAGTTTTTGAGCAAACAGCAACGCGCGCGAAATCTTTTCCTCATTTTTGTGGCCTTCATGATGGTCGTCGGCCTGGTCTTCCTTTATACGCCGATAGGGCAAGACCTGGTGAACTGGGTGGGAGCCACCACGAACACCGACGATTCGGCCGTCGTCGCGCAAGTCGAAGACGAAAAGATCACCCTTGGCGAGTATCGCAAGGCGCTTCAACGGCTCACTCAAGGACGCTTCGGTCAAGAGTTCGGCGATGCTCCCTTTGCCGAAGCAGGCCGGACTCAGGTACTCCAACAACTGATTGAAGAACGCCTGCAACTGGTCGAAGCTCGACGGCTCAAGCTCTGGGGAACGGACGAGGAGGTCTACAAGGCGCTCCTGCCGATGTTCCGCGATGCCAGCGGGAAATTCATCCCCAAGGACCGCTATTTCCGGGCCATCGAGCAATCCGGCCAAACGGTGGAGGAATTCGAGGAGGGGCTCCGCCGCTCCATCATCCAGGACAAAGTCCGAACCTACATTACGGCGGCGCTCGATGTGAGTCCCCGGGAGATCGAAGATGAGTACATCCGCACCAACACCTCGGCTAAGCTCGTCTACGCCGTCATCAAACCGAAGGACCTGCTGGACCGCGTCACCGCCGATGAGACCGAAGCGCGCTCCTACTTCAACGACCACAAGGATGAATTTCTCATCAAGGAGGTCGAACGGCAGGTTGATTATCTTCACATTCCACTGAACAAAATGGCGGTGACCGTCAGCCCGAAGGAGCTTGAGGAGGAGTACGACAGGCTCAAGAGCGATTACACGCTGGGAGCGTGGGTCAGCCAGATCGAACTCCCCTTCACCGAGACCAACGAGGACGACGTGAGGAAGAAGGCCGACGACCTCGTCAAGCGGGCGCGCGGCGATGACAAGACGCCGGCCGAAGATTTCCAGGCGCTCGGCGGCAAAAGCATCGGTTACGTGAAGAAAGACTCCAAAGACACCTCCTACAAACAGCGCGTCTTCACGCTCTTTGACAGTCAGAAGAACGTCACCGAACCGATCCGCGAAGAGAAGGACAAGAAGTTCTACATCCTCAAGGTGACGCGCTGGGATCGCAAGCCCCTCAGCCGCGTGCGCGAGGATGTGATGAAGAAAGTCCGCGAGCGCAAGCAGCGCGATGCCGCCTCCGCTCTGGCCGATGATATCAAAAAGCGCCTGGATGAGATCAAAGATCTGCGCAAAGTGGCCGAGGAATTCCGGGCGAAGCTGGGGAACCTCCCGGTGGATCAACTGATCCGCCGCACGGACTTCTTCTCCACCCAGGATGAATTGCCGGAGTTCGGCGATTACTCCTCCAGTTTCACCAGCTCGGCGGCCTCCCTCGATGAGATCGGCCAGGTGAGCAGCAAAATCTATCTGAGCGATGGATACGCACTGGCGCAACTTGTGGCCAAGCGAGAACCCCATCCGCCTCAGTTCGAGGAAGTTCGCACCCGCGTCATCCGCGCCGTCAAGTTGAAGAAAGCAAGGGATCTGGCCCGTCAGCAAGCGGAGCGGCTCATCGCCCTTTCGCCGACGCCCGAGGCATTGAAGAAGAACGCCGCCGCCCTCAAGCTTGAGGTCAAGACTCAGGATGAGTTCAAGGTGGGGACCTGGCTGCCCGATCTCGACTCCTCGAAGGAACTGGAGGGCCTGGCCCTGACTCTGGAAGCCCAGAAGGTTTGCCCGCGCCCGGTCACCGTGGGCGATGCCATCGTCGTCTTCGGCGTCGTCGAGCGAAAGCCGCCGGATATGGCCAAGCTCGCCAGCGAGCGCGAGTCCATCCGCGACCGCTTGCTCTCGTCCAAACGCGATCGCTTCTTCCGCGACTATCTGGAGAAGCTCAAGAAGAAGCTCACCGACGAAGGGCGCATCGTCATCCACCAGGATGTCATTGATGCTTACTTCAATCCCGGCGAGAAGAAGAAATCCTGACGCCGCACGAATCCGATGAACAACAGCAGGAAGAACCTCCCACTCTCTGACGGGGTGGCCCGTTCTTTCGATACGAAAGAGGATAGCCGGGAGGTCATCCTCCAGGGGACTGCTTCTCATCCTCTTTGATGGGACCGATGAGTGAGCCCACGACTCTCATGGTCCTTGCCGGGGAAGCGTCGGGTGACCGACGCGCCGCCGAACTCGTTCGCGCGTTGCGGCAGTGTGCCCCCGAGCGCCGATTCGTCTTCTTCGGGTCGGGCGGTCCGGCGCTGAGAGCGGAAGGCGTCCAGACGCTCGCCGACATCGGCGACACGGCCATCATCGGTCCCCTGGAGATTGCCCGGTCGCTGAGGACATTCCTCGATCTCTCCCGCGAACTCGTCCGGGCCGCCCGCGAGCATCGGCCTCGCGCCGTCATCCTGGTGGACTGGCCCGAGTTCAATCTCCGCATCGTCAAAAAGCTCAAACGCCTCGGCCTGACGACGATCTATTACATCAGTCCGCAGGTGTGGGCCTGGCGCCGGTATCGCGTCCGGACGATCCGTCGCTATGTTGATCGGATGATCGTCATCCTCCCGTTCGAGGTCGAATTCTACCGGAGGGAGGGAATTTCGGTTGACTACGTCGGCCATCCTCTGGTGGATTCGGTTCGAGCGACGCTCGATCGCCATACCTTCTGTCAGAAATACGGGCTCGCGGCCGACCGGCCCATTGTGAGTCTGCTGCCCGGAAGCCGCCGCACCGAAGTCGAGCATATTCTGCCCGTCATGATCAAAGCCGCCGACCACCTCAGCCGGAAGGTAGACGCCCAATGGGTCGTCGCCCTGGCTCCCACCATCACGCCGGAGTTCGTTCGAAACGTTCTGGAGCGATCCTCTATCGAAAATCACGCGGCGCGCGAAGGATTCCCATCCGAGACGATGTCGCTCGCATCGGCGGGAGGCATGCGCGTTCTTTTTCTTCCCAACGACACCTATAATGCGCTGGCGCATTCCGAGCTGGCCATCGTCACCAGCGGAACGGCCACGCTGGAATCGGCCTTGCTCGGAACCCCATTGGTCGTCGTCTATCGCACCCGCCCCGTCAACTACTGGTTGATTCGCCCGCTGCTGCGACTGGACACGTTCGGCATGGTCAACCTGATTGCCGGGCAGCGCATCGCCCCGGAACTGATCCAGAGAGACCTGACGGTGGAGAAACTGACGAGCGTCGTCGGCGAACTTCTGGAGGACGACGCCCGACGCGCGGCCATGAAGGAAAAGCTCGTCCGCTTGAGAGAACGACTGGGCGACGGTCGTGCGGCTGAACGTGCCGCCCGGGTCGTGCTCAGCGCGATTGGCGGAGAGGGCAATCCTCCGCCTTACCTGAAGTCAGACGAAACAGTATCGGGGTGAAGGACATGACCGCGATCACATTTGATTCTCTCGTTGAGCTGGTGGAAAAACTCCGGGGGCCGAACGGCTGTCCCTGGGACAAGGAACAAACTTACGAGACGCTCGGCCCGATGACCATCGAAGAAGCCTACGAACTCCTCGAAGCCATCGAAGAGAAAAACCCCGAGCAGATGAAGAGAGAACTCGGCGACCTTCTCTTCCAGGTCGTTTTCTATTCCCGCGTGGCCAGCGAGCGGGGCGAATTCACCATCGAGGATGTCATCGCCCACGTTCACGAGAAGATGGTTCGCCGCCATCCTCACGTCTTCGGGGATGCCCCGGCTTCGACCAGCGACGAAGTCCTCCGTCGCTGGGAAAAGATCAAGCTGGAGGAAAAAGCCAATGCGGGCTCTGATACGCCGTCGGTCCTCGATGGTGTGTCGAGCCGGATTCCCGCCCTGATCGAGGCGTACCAGTTAGCCGAGCGGGCCTCCCGCATCGGCTTCGACTGGGAGAGCGCCCCGAGCGCCCTGGAGAAACTCGACGAAGAAGTGCGCGAATTACGGGACGCCGTCGCCGCCTCCCCCGACGATAAAGACCGCCTCCGGGAGGAAATCGGCGATCTCCTCTTCATGACGGTCAATGTCGCCCGGCTGCTCGGCCTGGATGCGGAGACCGCTCTGAAGGCGGCCAATCGAAAATTCAAAGAGCGATTTCGCTGGATGGAGCAGGAGGTCCGCCGTCAGGGCCGCTCGCTCGACGAGCTGACGCTCGATGAGCTGGAGATGCTCTGGCAGCAAGCCAAGCAGAAGCCGCAATACTGAGATTCAGGCGGATGCGGAGGGAATCCGCTGGTAATCGTCGGCCAGCCGGACGATGTCATCTTCGCCGAGGTACGTTCCGTACTGCACCTCGATGAAGACGAGGGGCTCGGTGCCCGTGTTCTCGATGCGATGTTTCGCTCCCGCCGGGATGTGCACGCTTTGATTGGCCCTCACTGGGATAACTTCGTCGTCGCGGATCACCACGCCGGAACCGGCCACGATGACCCAGTGCTCGCTCCGATGGTGGTGATACTGATAGCTCAAGCGATGACCGGGATTCACGGTGATCCGCTTCACCTTGTGCGTATCGGCTTCGGTGAGAACCTCAAACCGTCCCCAGGGACGCTCCTCAACGTAGATGGTCATCGGATTCCAACCTCCTTGAGAAAATCCACGTAGGCCTCCGGCCAGGGGCGCAACGGGCTCCAGCCCAGATCCTCGCTGAGCAGGCAGCGCAGGGCCGTCGCCGCCGGACGCGGTGCCGGACGGCCAAGGTCGTCGCTGCGGACGGGCTCGATGGGAATGTCCTGCCGCCCGAGAAGTCGAACGACTTCGCAGGCGAATTCGTACCAGGAGCAGGCTCCACCGTTGGTGACGTGGTAAATCCCCGGCGGTCCTTCTTCGACGATGCGGATGATCCGCTCGGCCAGATCGCGGGCGTAGGTCGGCGACCCCACTTCATCCACGATGGCGCGAATCGGTTGCCGAGCGGCAATGAGGTCCAGAATTTTCGTGGCAAAGTTTCGCCCCCCGCGACCGAAGATACGCGCCGGCCGAACGATATAAAACCGGTCGAGCGCGCGCCGGACGGCCTGCTCCCCCGCCAGCTTCGATTCGCCGTAGAGATTGATCGGATGAGGGACATCCGTCAGAGTGTACGGCGCTCCCTTCCGGCCATCGAAGACGTAGTCGGTGCTGATCTGAACGAGATCCGCTCCGATCCGCCCGCAGGCCCGCGCGAGATGCCCCGGACCGTGGGCATTCACGGCGAACGCCCGATCGGGCTCCCGCTGGCACTGGTCCACGTTGGAGAGAGCCGCGCAGTTGATCACAACCTGGGGGCGGAGACGCTCGAGGGCCTCGTTCACCGCCGCCGGATCGCAGATGTCGAGGTCCGCATGCGTCAGCGCGTGAACGTCCCATCGGGACGCCCCGCACTCGGCGAGAGCCCGTCCGAGCAATCCTCCCGCTCCGGTGATCACGACCTTTCGCCTCATCCGATCACTTTCCGTCGGCCGTAGTGGCGTTCATAGTAGTGGAGATAGTCCCCGCTGCGGACGTTCTCCACCCAGGATGAATGAGTTTGATACCAGGCGACGGTTTTCCTCAAGCCGCTATCGAACGTCTCCTGAGGCCGCCACCCCAGTTCTCGTTCGACCTTGGTCGGATCAATAGCATAGCGCCGATCATGTCCCGGACGATCTTCGACAAAGCGGATGAGGGACCGGGGTTTGCCCAGCAGGGCGAGGATCTTCTCCACCACCTCCAGATTCGTCCTCTCCGATCGCGCCCCCACGCAATAGATTTCTCCCGCGCGACCTTGATGAATGATCAGATCCAGAGCGCGACAGTAATCCTCCACGTAAATCCAGTCCCGCACATTCTGGCCATCGCCGTAGACGGGCAGCGGCATGTCGGCCAGCGCGTTGGTGATCATCAAGGGGATCAATTTCTCGGGGAATTGATAGGGGCCATAGTTGTTTCCCGCTCGAACGATGATTGTGTCCAGGCCGAAGGTGTGACGCGCCGCCCGGACGAGCATTTCCGCTGCCGCCTTGCTCGCCGCATACGGGCTGTTGGGCTGGAGAGGACTCTCCTCGGTGAAGTACCCCGTCGGTCCGAGACTTCCCATCACCTCATCGGTGGAGATCTGAACGAATCGTCCGACGCGCCGCTGGCGCACGGCATCGAGCAACACCTGAACGCCCACGATGTTGGTGAGGACAAATCGCTCGGGATCCTCGATGCTTCGATCCACGTGCGTCTCCGCGGCGAAATTCACCACGACATCGGTCTCCGACTCCAGCGCCTCCAGGACCTGAGACCGATGACAAATATCTCCCCGCACGAACCGGTATCGAGGATCGCCCGCCACATCGGTGAGATTGTCGAGATTCCCCGCATAGGTGAGGGCATCGAAATTGACGATATCACAGTCGGGATGCTCTCGGAGCAGATGACGGATGAAGTTGGACCCGATGAATCCCGCTCCTCCGGTGATGAAAAACTTCACCTGCGTTCCCTCCCGCGTCTCTTCATCACGAACGACGCTCAATTCTATCTGACCGAGGGGAAAAAGAAAAAGTCTCCTTCACGGAGTGGTCTACGAGATGCGGCGGAGCAGCTCCGCCACTCCCGGGCGCCGCGCCTCCTTTCTGTCTCCCCACCCCGCAGGGGAAAACAAAAGCAACCCGTCGGAGATAAAAAAAGGGATGGCTGCCCATCCCTTAAAGGAAAGCCGCTGATCAACGAGAATTCGGAGCCCCCGCGCTCGCTCCCGTCAGCCGCCAATCATACACAACCTACTTACTTCTTGCCCTTCTTCTTCGCCGGTGCTTTCTTCTTAGCTGCCATGGTGCCTACCTCCTGAAGAGATCTTGGCGGCTCTGCTGGGCGCGGGGGATATGCTTGCGCGGTAGCGAATCATCGGAGCGGCTTTCGTGAGTTGCATCGGCGCGGCCTTCGCTGGGGCTGCGCCCGGTCGTTTGGCTGTCTTCAGTGCCATCGTTTGTACTCTCCCTGCACAGTGGGCCGGACCACAAGATCGTGTGGTCAGTGGCTCATTGTGCACAATCAAAGATCAAACACAAGATGTTGTCTATCTTATAATCATTTTCGCGCCACTTGTCAACAATTATTTTCTCCCGGAAGAGGCGGCGTCGCGTCATCGAGAATCGGGAACGCCTCCGGAGGAACGTCGGAGCTTCTCACCTAGCGCGTCAGGCGGCGATAGATGGCGGGCAGTCGTTCGGGCAAACTGAGGACATCATCAATGATGGTGTAGCCGACCTCACCGTACATATCGCGCAGATGGGGCTCGGACTCGCGATCAATCGTGATGCAGAAGGGAATGACGCCGGCCATGCGCGCCTGACGCAGGGCGACTTTGGTGTCCTCGCGGGCATAGCGCGAATCGCCGTAGTCATGGTCGTAAGGACGTCCATCGCTCAGCACGATGAGCAGCCGCGTTCGCGCGTCCTGGCGAAGCAGACGCTCGGTCGTATGGCGGATGGCGGCCCCGAGCCGGGTGTTATTGTAATAGGTGATCCCGCCGATGCGCGCCTCCACCTCCGGCGAGGGGGCATCATCGAAATCTTTAATGACGAAAAACTTGACGTTGTGTCGTCCCTCGCTGGTGAATCCTTGAATCGAGTAGGAATCGCCGACGGCTTCCAGCGCCTCGCTCATGAGCACGAGCCCCTCTTTCTCGATGTCAATGATGCGTTTGCCCGGTCGCAAAGGAGCGCCCGGTCGCGCCACGCGCGGTGAAACCGTTCGCGCCGTCGAACTCGACATGTCGAGCAGGAATGACACCGAGACATCACGGCACCGACGCAGCCGCCGCGAGTACAACCGATCCGACACGCGCCCGGACGTGCGCCGATCCAGGGCATAATCAATCACCGCTTGCAGATCGAAATCCTCGCCATCCACTTCGCCCTTGATCTTCACCAGCGCCTCCGGGCGAAGCAACTGGAACTGATGACGGATGGCGCTGATGAGCGGGGCATATTGAGCGCGCACCTGTTCGACGAACTGCCGACCCCCACGACGCGCGGGCTTCTCAATGACCCGACACCAGGCGGCGCGAAAATCCAGCAGTTCGTGATCCCACTCGTCATAGTAATAGACGCGATCTCCCGGTTCGATCTCCTGCTGGCCAACGTCACCGTCTCCCTCGAACTCCTCATAATGGTCGGCTTCCGCAAGAGGCGATGACGCATTTTTCACCCAGAAGGTGAAAAGGTCTGATCGCGTCCGTCGGCGCTCGTCCCTGGAGGCGGACGTGTCGGCTTCTCCCTCGGTCCCGTCGGAGGGAGATTCCGTCTGGCGAAGCTCCCCGTCACCCTCGGGGGCCGAGTCGGACGACATCATCTGCTTGTCCGGGCGGATGGCGGCCCTGGGCGAGAGAACCGAGTAAAGCTGGTACGTCGCCCGCAGCGAGTCGCCCACCGTGGCCCCCTCGCGCCGGATCATCTCCGTGAGAATCGTCTCAACGAGTCGCACCAGATGAGGATAGTTCGCCCGCGTCGCCTCATCCACACCACCGAGAAGGGCCGCCCGCAGCAAGATCTCGTGAAAGACGGCCTCCGGCGGATATTCCGTGATGGGTGGACGTTTCTCTCTCAGGTGGGACTGGACGAAATCGAGATCACGGCGGAGTCCTCGATAGGTCGCCCGCAGGAAATAGTCAATGCGGGCGTTCTCCAGGGTGGTGAAGATCTGCTCGGCCAGCTCCCGATGGGGGAAGAGAGCAAGAATGGATGAAAAGGTCAGGGGCTTCTCCTCTCCGTCCTCATCCGTTCCAGATGCAGCAGATCCTGCGCCGACCGAATCCGCTGATCCAAAGGCCGCGCGCAGATCGCGGGAAAGCTCCTTGAGGTCGGGCGAGTCGCTGGCGTAGGTGCCGAACTCGATGTGACCGGCGCCGAACGCCGCCAGCACCTTGTAGAGGCGGAAATCGGCGGCTTCATCAACAAACTCAGCCACGGCCGCCGGGAGATAAATCGTCTTGCCATCGTGAATCGTCATCTCATCGGGGACGTGGCTCAAGGGTTTGATCACGACGCTCCGACCGGTCAGACCTTCGATGTAGAGTTTGAGCATCGGCCCCACTCGTTCCAGAGAGAGACCCTGTCCGGATCGAACAAGCGCCTGCTGACTGGCGCGCGTCTCCAGCGCATAGTAGGCGTGAGCGCGACGGCTATCTCCTCGGTGGGCATCAATGCCCGCGCGAGCCCATGTCTCAAACTGATCGAGCGTGGCCGTTGTCAGAGCCTGGGGCGATGATTTGAAACACTCGATGCCGAGGAAGACATTGTGCTGGCACACCGTGTGAACGATACCGATGACACGGTGGACGAACTCGTCCGCCTGCCGTCCTCCGAGACGGGCCAGCGCCGTCACGACCGTCGGAGTGACTTTGAGAAAATTGTAGACGGCGGCATTATCGTGCGCCGCGATGAGATGGGCGAGCGCCGTCCAGGCGTCACAGGCACGCGGCCCGGCGATGGTCAACACCCGACCCGCGACGCGAAAATAATGTAGGGCCACTCCCCCTCCCCGCTCGAGGAATTGCCGGGTGTGATCCAGCAAACCCAAAGCATCCGCCGGGCGCACGGACGGCAGAAGCGCGGGAAAGACCGAGAGGAATTCCGTCGCCAGTCCTCCTGCCCGTTGAGCGAAGAGCGAAGCCACATCGAGGATGGCATCAATCAACCGGGTCATTTCGGCGGATCGTGCCGGAGAACGCTCGGACATCGCCGAGGATGGCGCTGGTGATTCGGAGCCGCCGGAAACGTGCGCCCGCCGGTGAAGAGCCGACAGCACGTCCGGAGCTTTGGCCAGAAATTCCATGCTCTGTGTGGCGCTCCGTTTGGCGATCTCGCTGGCCACCATGTAGACGCGCGTGGCAATGACTTCGTTCTCAATGGCGGCGACGACGTGAGGACTGGAGCGGAAACACTCCACGGCAATGCTGCTCGAGATCATTGACTGGCGATCACACACCATCAACACCGGCAAGCGCAACGGCGAGGGAAGGGAGCGAATCACCTCGAGGCTCGCCTGGAAAAACATCATGGCCCCATCGGGACTGACTCCGGCGAGCCGCTTGCCGATGTCGGCCCAGAGCTTCAACTCCTCTACGCTCAACAAGGGCGAGACATCGGGCGCCATCCGCAGGAATTCCACCGCGACGCGCAGACTCGAACCGGCCAGACCGACGCCCAGGTCGAGGATCACCATCAGGCGTCCGGGCGGGAGCTTCATCAGCTTCCCGGTGACGCTCTCGACCTGACCCGGCGGTAAGCCTTTGAGGTGAGCACCGAGCTTCTTTGTGATCGGATCGTCCATCTGTGATCCCATCGTCGGTCGCCCGCGAGAGAAGCAGCATCGCGCGGCAGGCTGTGACGCCGACGCTCACAGAATGCTGGTCATGATCTCATAGATGCTCCGCTGCATCTCCGGATCATCGGTGATGGTATTGATGATGGCCGCCTGAACCGCTTCATAAGGGGAGATGCCCCCGGAGATGAGCTGCGCGGCATAGACGAGCAGCCGGGTGGAGACGCCTTCTTCCAGCCCATGCCCTTTCAAATTTCGCGCCTTCTGGCCGATCTTCACCAGATCGCGCGCCATCTCCTCGTCCACTCCGCCCTCGTGCATGACGATCTGCACTTCGGTCTCGAACGCCGGATAGGTGAATTCCAGACTGACGAATCGCTGGCGCGTTGATTGTTTGAGATCCTTGAGCACGCTCTGATAGCCGGGATTGTAGGAGATGACGAGCATGAACTCATCGGGCGCTTCGATGAGCGTACCCAGTTTTTCCACCGGCAAAATGCGTCGGTCATCGGTCAGGGGATGGATGAGGACGATCGTATCCTTTCTCGCCTCGACGATCTCATCGAGATAGCATATTCCCCCGATCTTCACCGCTGTGGTCAACGGGCCATCGTGCCACACCGTTTGCTCGCCCTCGAGCAGAAAGCGACCGACGAGATCCGTCGCCGAGAGGTCCTCATGACAGGCGACAGTGATGAGCGGTCGCCCCAATCGCCAGCTCATGTACTCGACAAATCGCGTCTTGCCACAGCCGGTCGGACCTTTGAGCATCACGGGAAGTCGCTGCTCATAGGCCGCCGTGAACAACGCGACCTCGTTGTTGGTGGGGATGTAAAAAGGTTCCGTTTTGATTCTGTACTTCTCAACTGCCGCTTCTCTCATAGTCGCTGCTATAATAGCATCTTTGCGAAAAACGCGCCACGACTGACATGGAGCGCCAACCGAGCGACCGGCTGGAAATGGGGATGCCCGAGAGCGAGAGGGGGCGACGGGGTGCTCAGCGCCTCGCGGGATGACACTACTTGGGCGACGACGCACGATGATAACACTCCAGCACCGAGGAGAGAACATGAGAATTGCCGTGGCCATGAGCGGCGGTGTGGATAGTTCGACGGCGGCGGCCTTGCTCAAGCGCGAAGGGCACGAGATCGTCGGCTTCGCGCTCCAACTGTGGAACCAGCGGCGGGCCGTGGGGCCGGATGGAGAACCCCTCCCGTCGCGCTGTTGCTCGCTCGATGACATTTACGACGCCCGTCGCGTGGCCGCTCAGCTCGGCATCCCCTTCTACGTCCTCAACCTCGAGGAGGAGTTCGAGCGAAAGATCGTCCTTCCCTTCGTCCGCGACTACCTGCTCGGACGGACGCCCAATCCCTGCGTCCCCTGCAATTCGCAGATCAAGTTCAGCCGGCTTCTGGGATATGCCTCCCGGCTGGGATTCGAGCGGGTCGCCACCGGCCATTACGCTCGCGTCCAGAGGGACGAGCAGACCGGACGCTATCTTCTCTATCGGGGCATTGACCGGCGGAAGGACCAGTCCTATTTCCTCTTTGAGCTGACGCAGGAGCAACTGGCACGGGTGGTTTTCCCTCTGGGGCACCGGACCAAGGAGGAGGTCCGGCAATTGGCAGCGGAATTCGGATTGCCGGTGGCGGAGAAACCAGAGAGCCAGGACCTGTCGTTCATCCCTGACGGAGATTATGCGCGATTCGTCGAGGAGTATGTGCGAACCGGCTTGCCGGTCGAGGGAAGGGATGTTATCCCCGACATGGAGCGAGCGTCTCTGCCCCGGCCGCGTCCGGGTCCGATCGTCACGACCGACGGTCGCGTCGTCGGCACTCACGAGGGGATTCATCGCTACACCATCGGTCAGCGACGCGGATTGAACGTCGCCCTGGGCAAGCCCGTCTACGTCATCGGCCTCGATCCGGTGCACAATCGGATCATCGTCGGCGAGGAACGCGAGCTGTTTACCGAGCAACTCCGGGCCGTACGCCCCAACTGGATCGCCATCCCTCGGTTGACCGGGCCCCGCACCGTCCGCACGAAGATTCGTTACCGTCATGAGGAAGCTCCGGCAGTGATTGAACCCCTGGAGGATGGGAGCGTGCTCGTGCGCTTCGATGAGCCGCAGCGGGCGATCACACCCGGTCAGGCAGTTGTTTTTTACGACGGAGACCTGGTCGTCGGCGGCGGCTGGATCGCGTGAACGGACCCGGATGCGATTAGATTCGCAGGGTCGCTCCTGGGAAAAGCTGATGCTATTGTGACGTCCTCAACAGTGCCCTGGACAGAATTTTTCAGGGCAGGCAAGGACCCCCAATTCCATCACTGCTGAACCTCAATGCCTGCCGGTCCACAAAGGAGCGATTGCCCGGAAAGGACTGCTCAGAACGATCAAGGCGAGGATCGCGGCACGCCGACGAAGGCGACGGGCTCGCCCCGACTGATGGGGGGAGTCGTAACAATGTAGAGCACGACCCCATCAAACGGTGCTCGCACATCGCCGATGGTGGCGCCGAAGAAATCGGTGATTGTGGCCAAGACTGTCCCTTTGGCGACGAACTGACCGCGCTCGACGCGAGGATAGAGGATGCCGGTGGCGGGACTGGTGAGCACCTGCGCCGGATCGTAAAAGACCGGATGCTCGGCTCGCCGGGGTTCTCCGTCGAGCATCTTCAGATGGCGCATGAGGCTGAGCACTCCCTGCACGTGACGCTCAATGGAGGCATTGTCTCGCTGGCCGAGCGCTCCCGATTCCGCCGTGAATGCCGGCTTGCCTCGCGTCACTGCGGTCGTCGAGCAATAGACGGAAGCAGCCGGATCTTTAGGCCGATCTCGATCAATGACGATATGGTCAATGCCATAAGCGAGGACGATGTCCCGCAGCCGCGCATCCATCTTCTCATCGCCCGTCACCGGCAAATAGACATAAGGTCGCAGCCATTCATTGCCGTCGCCGCAATGAAGATCAACGAGATAATCACACCGTTCGATGACTTCCGTGGTGATCGCACAGGCGATGCGCTCCGAGAGCGAGCCGTCTCTTTTGCCCGGATAGACGCGATTCAGATTCTTGCGGTCAACCGGACTGTAATAGATCGTGCGACCGAGAAACGAGGGCATGTTCGCCACGTGAACCATGATGACGGTGCCGCGCAGCCGCTGAGGATCAATCCGCCCGCGAAGCCGTTGCAGCGCCAGAATCGGCGCGTATTCATAGCCGTGATTCCCGGCAATGAGCGCCAGGACCGGTCCCGGCTGAGTCCCGTGAATAACGGTGATGGGAATACGGCTGCCCTCATCTCCATGAGCGGCGGGGACCTCGAGGAATCCGGATACCCGTTGACCGGGCGAGGCGGTGATCGAACCCACGCGGAACGAACCGACTTGCCCATTCCCATGCGTCATGAGAGCAACACTGCTGAGAATCAGAAAAATCGCACGACAAGCGATCATCGCTCCCTCCCACGATCACCCCGCGCAGGCTGAATCCGCCCGCGCGGGGGAAGACGGTTTTTTCCATCATCTGGCCGACGGATCCCGCTCTCGGCGAGCGCCCCCTGAAATATCCGGTGCTTTCTTCCTTTCGTCCTGACGTCGCCCAGTCCGAGGAGTTCATCGTCGCTCCGAAGCAGCAGGTTGCACCTCCGCCTTCTTCAAGAACCGCCGGAAGAAATCATCCATAGCCTGGAAGGCGATGAGCCAGTGGCGATGAATCAGGAAGTCGTGAACCTCATCGGGGAAGACGATCAGTTCGTGATAGACGCCGTGAGCCCGCAGCAATTGGACGAGGCCGGTCGTCTGCCAGAAGGCGACGTTTCGATCGTCATCTCCATGAATGAGCAAGACGGGCGATTTCCACTTTCCGATCTGAGAAATCGGCGACGATTGATAGGAAACGCTCTGAGGATCGAGCGAATTTCCCCACAGGTGAACGCCAGCCATATCCACGCCGGCAGCGAAGATGTCGGAATTTCGCGCCAGCGCCTGGGCCGTTAACAGGCCGCCGTAAGAAAGCCCCCAGATGCCGATGCGCTTGGGATCAACATCAGGGCGGCTTTGCAGATATTTTCCGGCAGCCACCACGTCTTGATATTCGGAGTTGCCGCGCGCGCCGCGACGCTCGGCCTCGCGGAAGGATTTGCCGTAGCCGATCCCGCTGCGGAAGTTGACCGAGAGAACGATATATCCCTGGTGGGCGAGATACTGGTTGATCGCGTAAGCCATGTGATAGAAGTGGCGATAATGATAGCCGAGCAGCATCTGTCGCTGCGGTCCCCCGTGCACGAAAACAATGGCCGGACGCCGCTCGCCGGGTTTGAGATCTTTTGGCAGAAAGAGCTGGTTATGAAACTTCACCCCATCGTCAGCCGTGAGCACGACGTTTTGCGGGATGACATGATCATCCGCCGGGAACTCGCTTCCCAACCGGGGGAAAATGACCTCGGGCGTTCCCCCCGTTGCGGGCACGAGCGCCACCGATTGCGGCTGCCGGGCTCCGGCGCTCAAAAGTGCAATCCGCGTCCCCGACGCGAGGACGGCCGGATAGGTCTCGATTCCTTCGCCCCTGGTCACCTGCACCGCTTCTCCACCGGATGTGGGAACTTTCCAGAGGTGACGCCGATCAATATCCCCGGCGTTGGTGGCGTAATAGAGAAATCGTCCATCGGCTGAGAGCGAGATCATCTCCACCATTCCCTCACCGGGCGTGAGGAGAATCGGCTCGGTCACACCTCCAGTGACCGGGACGGCAAAGTAGCGGATCCACTCGTCGGGCTCAGCGCTGAAAATGACATGATCGGCGGCCCATTGAATGCTGGTGATCGAGGCGAAACGGCTATCGTTCGGAGCATTGTGCCAGAACTCCCGCGCCTCGCCGGTCGTGACATCGGCGACCCAGAACGAGATCGTATATCCACCGGCGAAGGTCGCACGCGCCAGACCGGGGACGGACGGAGGTTGCGCCTGACTTCCCCTGGCGCCGGGTTCACCTGTCACCGGTGCCGGTGCTCCCGGAGGGCGTCCCGCCGGAGTGGGGAACGGCGGTCGGCCTGCCGGTCCCGAAGTTGCCGCCTGTTGAAGCTGAACGGCAAAAGGCGTGCCCGGACGACGAATGAAGGCAATGCGCCGACCATCCGGAGACCAGGTGGGACTCGTGTCATGATCCACGCTCGGCGCCAGGTAGGTGATCTTTCGTGTGCGGAGGTCGTAGACGCCAATGAACGAATGATCCTGACGATTGCTGACAAAAGCAATCTTCGTCCCATCAGGTGACCATCGGGGAGAAGTGTTGGTGCCGAAGGCTTTGAATAACGGCTCCTGTCCTTTATCAACGGGCGTTGCTGCCGCCTGCGGATGAACGGCTGCGCGGTAGATCTGTCCGTCTTTGGTGAAGAGGACCCACCGTCCGTCCGGCGACAGAACCGGTGGACTCGTGGCCTCGACCACCTTCCAGGGAGGACCGCCGCTTGTGCGAGCCGCCCAGATCGCCCGCTGAGCCCCCTGGGGATGCGACGACGGGTTGGCGATCCATCCCTCCCGGTTCGGCGTATGCCCCCGCACAAAGACAACAACCGACCCATCCTCAGACATGCTGAGCGAGGAGAGATCGGTTCCATCATCCTCAAGGAACTGAGTCAGGCGAAGCGGTGTGAACCGAGGAGCCGCCGCCGTGTAGACATTGCGCATCCCGCGCTCATAGGCCAGCCACGCGATGCGATCCGTCCGCCGAGCCGAAACCAGCTCGTAAGGATAGGCGGGGCTGAGCACAGCTTCGATGGTGAACCTCGTCGCCGAGGCCCTCCGCTGCTCAGAGCGAGCACCTCGGGGTACCATCACCGTGAGGAGGACGATCATCCAAACAACAAGGACTCTTTTGGCCAACATCTTCCGAATACCTCCTGATCGTAACGTTTCGTCTGGCTCATACGCCCCCCGCCTGAGGGGTGGTTACAGCAGGTCTCACCCCAGCGACGGGGAGAGGATTCTCTTCCTCAACGGCTTCCGACGACGCAGATTCCCGGGTGACAATCGCCGTCATCTGCCATTCTGATCGGTCGGGAGTGTGATCCATGCCCAATCCCATCCCTCAAGGCCCCGGGCATTGACCGCCTTCACCGAGACCTTTCCCCCGGTGACGTTCCGGAGAACCACGCGCGGGGCGGTTACACGGAGCCGCTGAGGCGATCCCCTCGATGGTTCGTATTCAACCAGGTACATCCGCACATCCTGTTCGGGTGACGGTGACCATGTGACTTCGGCTCGCGTCGCGTCGAGGCGAACGACGCGCAGGTCCTTCACCGGCGAAGGGCTTGACGCAAGCAGCATGATCGCGGCCACCGTCGCCTTACACGTCTCGGCGATCAGCCGGTGATTGATCGTCTCCAGTACATCGCTCGCCGTGTGATAGTGAGGACTCCCGAGAATCGGATGAGAGCCAAACCCTCCCACAATCTGGCCATAAGCCTCGACAAACGAGGTCGCGTCGGTGGATTGATGGTAGCGCGAGTCATAAGTGATGAGCCGGGTGAAGAGCAACGCCGCGCCGTGTTGAACATCACGAATGCCCGCACTCGTGTAGCGAATCGTGTTATCGAGACGCGCATCGTTGGTCCAGCCAATGGTGTCATTGTTGAGGACGGCCATGATCTTCGCCCTCCCCTCACGAGCCCGTCGCACGAACTCCCGGCTCCCCAGCAATCCCGATTCCTCACCGGTGAAGGCCGCGAAGACGACGGTCGCGGGCAACGGTCTTCCCGCCAGCACGCGGGCAGCCTCCAGCAATGCCGCCGTGCCCGAACTATTGTCATCGGCTCCCGGTCCGGCAGCGACCGAATCGTAGTGACTGCTGATGACGTAGATGAGATCGGGATTTTCCGTCCCTCTCAGCGTGGCAATGACATTAGCTGCTCGACCTCCATAGGCTCCTCGCGGCTCGAACCACTGATACTCCGGCTGGTAGCCAAACGCGCTGAACATCCGATGAAGATACTCAGCGGCTTTTTGATGGCCCGGTTGAGAAATGTGCTTGGAGTCGAAATCGAAAAGGGCCTTCTCGTACTCGTAGATGCGCGCCACGGATACTTGAGCAACAGCACGACGGATCTCCTCGGCCAGGGGCCGATACATCTCCTCAGCTCGATTCCGGAGAGCCGTTTCTGAGGCGAGGTTTCGTTCGAGTCGAGCAATGAGATCAGCTTTCGTCACTCTATGATCGAGGTCAACGAGATAGACGCCGTGCTCAGGCGAAACCGTATCCCCATCACGATCGGCTTCGATCAGAATCTTCTTCCCGTCCGGGCTCACGGCCCAGGCATATTCCGGCGAGATCGTTCGGACCGTGTTATTGTGGAAAAGGCGGGTGCGCCGACCCGTTGAGAGGTCATAGAGGTATGAGCGGCGGTGTCGCGGTTCGCCGACCATGGCCAGCACTCGATCTGGCGCGATGAACCGGGGGAGCACATCGTGCTGAATCTCGCGCGTCAAGCGCGTTTCTTGTCCCCCGTCGCGCTGGACAAGATAAATCTCCCAGTCGTCCCGCGTCATCTTCTGGTACGCCAGGCGCCGTCCGTCGGGAGAGAATGTCGGCGCGGCCAACCGATCCTGCGTCCGCAGAAGGACCGTCGCCGATCCTCCGAGAGGCATGAGCATGAGCCGATTCTCCGTCCCCGACCGCGCCAAATAGGCGATCGTCTGACCATCGGTGGAGAACGTCGGCGACGTTCCCTCAACCAGTGTCACCGTGCGCGTCGTGGCATCCACAATTCCGAACCGGGTCGGTTGATCGCCTCCTCCACGCGGCGGCCCACCGAGCGAGTCACGCTCACCTGTTCGTACGGCATCCGGTGGAGGCGGAAGCGGGTCTCGCGCGGTCAGCGTGAAGAGAAAGGTGCCCCCGGAGGGAGACGCCACCGGCGACGTCTTGAATCCTTCAACGGTGCTGACGATCACCGGCTCGCGGGCCGTCACGGTAACTTCGTAGATGTCCGTGCGGGTGCGCCGACCCTCCGCCCCACCGAGGAAATAGACCGTGCCGTCCTCCGCGAGAGAGACAAGCGAAGCGACGAGCAGTCCTTGCGCTTGAACCTCATGCTCCCGGCGCGTCGAGAGATCATGCACCACGACTCTCGCCGATTTCATGCGCAGCCAGGCGAGACGTAGCCGCGCAGCCACTTGAGCTTGTCCCTGCGCCCGCGCGACGGCGGCCTCAGCCTGAGTGATCTCCTCGGTCACGGGCACTCGCACAAGAGCCAGGAACCGCCCCGACGGAGAAAAGACCGCTCCCGATCCCGCCAGTTCTGCCACCACTGACCGAGAATCATCCGCGCGGATCAGGCGCGTGACCGGCGCCGATCTGGGACCGGTCTCGTAGACGATGAGAGTTCCATCGGGACTGAACCGGGGAGCGCGTCCGTCGGCGGTGATCTCGGCGGTGCGATACAGCTCGCCCGTTTGCTCTGC
>DATLZR010000036.1 GCA_035573895.1 Blastocatellia bacterium
CCGCCGATAGGCGATGCGATACTCGGGGCGATCCGCTTCGCTCAACGCCAGCAGGTATTTCTCCACCGCTTGTTCGACTTTCCCCGCCGCCTCCAGCTTCTGCCCTTCCTCAAAATGTTTTTTTCCTTTCCCCGCGGCCGCCGCCGGAAAAGCCCCTCCGCCGGTCAGAAACACCAGCATCAGGGCCAGACTCACAATGTACCGGCTGCACGCGGAAAGGCGATGCTTGCACCGCCCCGCGGTGGTGAGTGCGCGAGACAATCTGATTTCCCTCATAGGCTCACTCCTTCGAGCGCGAGCTTTCAGCCTCAGAGAATCATCCCGGATGCACGCCGATCAGCACGGATGAGGAAACTGATCTGCGCCCATCCGTGTTCATCCGTGGCAAACGGGATGATCATTCCACAAACGTCACCCGGTTAATTTCCCGAAGGCTCGTCACTCCCGCGATCACCTTCTGGACGGCGGATTCTCGCAGCGTGACCAGTCCTTCGGCGCGTGCCGCTCGACGAATCTCCGATCCCGGCTTTCGCTCGATGATCAGCTCGCGGATGTTATCGCTCATGTCCAGAAGCTCGTGAATGGCCGTGCGGCCACGGTAGCCCGTCCAGTTGCACTGCTCGCAGCCCGGCGCATCGTAGAAGACGACCGACGCATACTCGGCCGGATCCAACCCGGACTCGATCAACTCCATCTCGGTCGGACGTTGCGGGCGCTTGCAGTTGGTGCAGAGGACGCGCACGAGCCGTTGTGCCAGAACGCAGTTGAGTGCACCGACGAAGTTGTACGGCTCCACCCCCATATTGAGGAACCGTCCGATCACATCAATGACGTTATTGGCGTGGACCGTCGTGAAAACAAGATGACCGGTCAGGGCGGATTGGATGGCGATTTGTGCCGTTTCCGGATCACGAATCTCGCCCACCATGATCTTATCGGGGTCGTGACGAAGAATCGAGCGCAGGCCTCGAGCGAAGGTGAGCCCTTTCTTCTCGTTCACCTGGATCTGGGTGACATCCTTGAGCTGATACTCGACCGGATCTTCGATGGTGATGATTTTGTCCTCACCGGTTTTGATCTCGTTGATGGCGGCATAGAGCGTCGTCGTTTTGCCGGAGCCCGTCGGGCCGGTGACGAGAATCATGCCGTACGGCTCCTTAATAAACCGGCGGAACTTCTTGAGCGTCTCCCCGTCAAAACCCAGGACATCGAGTCGGAGATCGCGGAACTTTTCGCTGAGCTGCTCCTTGTCGAGGATCCGGATGACAGCATCTTCCCCGTGGATGGTCGGCATGATCGAAACGCGAAAATCAATCGTTCGCCCGCGCACGCGCACGCGGAAGCGGCCATCCTGGGGGATGCGCCGTTCGGCGATATCCAGCTCCGACATCACCTTGATGCGGGAGATGATCGTCTGATGGTGCTGAATGTCAATGGGGGGGCCCGCCGGATAGAGCACTCCGTCAATGCGATACTTGATGATGACGTCGCTCGCCCGCGTCTCGATGTGGATGTCGCTGGCCCTTCGCTCCAACGCCGTGAGGATGACCGAGTCCACCAGTTTGACGATGGGACTCATCTCGCGGTCGCCGGTCAGACGGTCGAGATCGAGGTCTTCCTCGCCTTGATCCGTCTCCTTCACGAGCGACACCCGCAAGTGCTCGGTCGTTTCATCGAGCACGCGCTGAGAGGCGTCCCCCCGGGCGAGAATCGCATCAATGGCCGACGGCGTCGCCACCGCCAGGCGGAGACGCTCGCGGAGGCGGGCGCGAATCTCATCAATGCGGTCCAGATCGCTCGGATCGGCCACCGCCACGAGCAAGGCATCGCCCTCGCGTCGAACGGGCACGAACCGATGTTGCACCATCAACTCAACGGGCAACATCCGCAGCAACTCTTGATCAATCCGCAGTCGGGTCAAATCTATGAAGGGAACACGATACCGCTCGGCCAGACGACGCGCCCGCTCTTCTTCCTGCGCGACATCCATTGGTTCGGCCACTGCCGTTGTCCCGTTTTTCGCGCTCAATTGATTGAAATACGGATTGTCCGTCATAGGCCTTGAGACCTTCCCCCAATAGCCAGTGCTCTTCAGCCCGGCCCCAATCCCTCAACAGCCATTCTCATGGCCGGTCATCGCGCTCCCAACGTTGAGACAAAGCTGAAGAGCGGAAGATAAATCGAGAGCAAGACAATCGTGACCAACCCGGCCATGAGCAGCAGCATGACGGGCTGAATGAGCGTCGTCACCTGATTCAACCGAACGTCGAGTTCGGCATCGTAGAAATTCGCCAGTTCGTCGAGCATCTCTTTAAGGCTGCCGGCCCGTTCGCCCACGCGCACCATATCAACCGCGAGCGGCGGCATCCATCCCTTCTGCTCCAGGCTTTCGGCCACGGGCTGACCCTCCTGGATGAGCCGCAGAACCTGGGACGATGGCCGGGCGAGGACACGATTG
>DATLZR010000037.1 GCA_035573895.1 Blastocatellia bacterium
GATGATGGATCAGGCGACAATCCAGGCGGTCGAAGATTCGGTCTACGCCTCAGGATTACCGACGGATGCCGCCGCTGTCCTGTTGATCGAACTCGACGGACTGCGGGTGAGCGTGGATCATGACGCCGAACGCATCATCACGATCTGTCATCAATGGGGTGCACGCACGGTCCGACAGGCGCGCGACGAGGCGGAGCGCGCTCGCCTCTGGGCCGGACGCAAGGGAGCCTTCGGCGCCATGGGTCGCATCAGCCCCGATCTCATGGTGCAGGACGCCGTCATTCCCCGCAGCAAGCTGCCCGAGGTCCTTCCCGAGATCTATCGCATCGCCGCTCGTTACCGCTTGAAGATGGCCAACGTCTTCCATGCCGGAGACGGCAACCTCCATCCCAACATCTGCTACGACGGGCGCGATCCGGAGGAAGTCGCTCGCGTGGATGCGGCCAGCCGCGAGATCATGGAGCTGTGCTTGCGCGTGGGCGGCTCGCTGACGGGCGAACACGGGATCGGGCTCGATAAGATCAAGTACATGCCGCTGGCTTTCAGCGAGGCGGACCTCGATGCCATGGCCCGCGTGCGCGCCGTGTTCGATCCCCAGGGACTGTGCAATCCGGGAAAGGTCCTGCCCGTGCGACGCTGCCGGGCTTTTTGACCCGTGCCGCAGCCCCGAAACGATGAGAAAGAGATTCGTCCACAGAATGGAAGGTGTCCGCGGATGAGCGATCGGCGAGACCTGCTCAATTTCGCCGGCTTCGTGGCATTTTTCAGAGGAGTCCGGCTCAACCGAAAACGATGAAAAGGAAGCCGCAGATAACGCCGATTCTCACGGGGAAGAAAATCGGCAGAAGCTCGTGAAATCCGCGGTTATTTTTCGGAGGAGACAGCGTGAGCGTCGCACACGAACTCGCCACCATCGTGGGTGAGGACAATGTCATCCCCGGCGACAGAAGCGAAGTCACCCTCGATGGGCGAAAGCCCGCCGTCATCGTCCGGCCCGCGACGAGCGAAGAAGTCGCCGCCGTTGTTGCCTGGGCTCGCACCACCGATCACGCGCTCATCGTAAGCGGTCAGGGCACGCGCCTGGCCATGGGGAACCCTCCGGAACGATGCGACGTCCTGCTGTCCCTGGCGCGGATGAATCGCATCCTCGACTATGAACCGGCAGATTTGACGGCGCGGGTGGAAGCAGGATGCACGCTCATGACTTTCAATCGCACCGCCCAATCCCACCGCCAGTGGCTCCCGCTCGATCCCCCGGGATCGGACCAGGCGACGCTCGGAGGAATCGTCGCCACCGATGATTTCGGCCCCTTGCGCTACGCTTACGGACGGCCGCGCGACTACGTCATCGGGATCGAAGTCGTCGAGGGCACCGGTCGGCTCATCAAATCCGGCGGGCGCGTGGTGAAAAACGTCACCGGCTATGATCTGAACAAGCTGTTTGTGGGAAGCTACGGAACGCTCGGCGTGATCGTCCGCATCAATCTCAAACTGCGACCGCGTCCCGACGGCGATGCCACAGTCCTGGTGAGCAAAGCCTCGACCGATGCGCTCTCGGCCTGCGCTCGAGCCCTCCTGTCCTCGGAGCTGATGCCTGCGGCAGTCCTCCTGGTCAACAGCGGAGCCGGTCGAATGCTGGGTCTCGAGCCGGCTGAGCCCTCGCTGCTCGTGCGATTCATCGAGACAGAACCGGCCATCCGCTATCAGCTCGATCGCTTCGCGGAGATCACCGCTCATCACGCGCTTTCGTCCATCCGGCTGGATGAGGCGCGAGCGGCTTCGCTCTGGCAGACACTGGCTTCCACTCGATTCCTGATGAACTGCGAGTTCATTCTTCGATTGAGCGCCCTGCCGGCGCAGACGACTTCCCTTTTCACCTTTTGCCATCAGGAGCTGTCGCAGTTGATCGAGAACCCGTCGGTCATCGCCTATCTCGGCACGGGTGTCGTTCGAGCCGGCGGCATGTTACCTCGACATCGGTTTCCGTTGCTCGCTCAGGTGGTACAAACTCTGCGCGCGATGTGCCGGCAGATCGGCGGCCACCTCATCGTCGAAGCCGCACCGGCAGAGATCAAACGGGAACTCGATGCGTGGGGAGAGATCGGCCCGACGGCCTCGCTCATGCGAGCGCTCAAACAACAATTCGATCCGGGGCGCATCTTCAGTCCGGGGCGTTTCGTCGCCGGAATCTGAATGTGACGCTCCTTGCCTGCTGCACGGGCGGTCAGAAGCAAACGCAAGCCAGGGATACGAGGGGAATCATGGAGCGAATGAGACGGTGGAACGGCTTCGAGAACGATACAGTGGGACCGAGCGCCACCGGACCGCCCACGGGCACGGGCGCACGGGAGCGCCGTGACGCGAAGCTCGGTCCCCTCGTGCGGGAAGACCTCGAAGGGAGAAGTTTCGTTCCCTCGACGGGGAACAAGGGCGCTGCACTCCCGAAGCATGAAACGAAGGAGCGGCGGTTGTGAATTCGGCGAGCATGACGACACTGGCGGGAATCTTGCAGGCGGAAGCGGACAAGCTGCTGGCCTGCGTTCATTGCGGGTTGTGTTTGAGCGCATGCCCGACGTATCTTCTGGCCGGTGACGAGAACGATTCGCCGCGCGGCCGACTGTACCTGATGCGCGCCGTGGCCGAAGGGCGACTCTCAGTGGACCAACCGGCCTTCCGTCGGCATATTGATCTGTGCCTGGGGTGTCGCGCCTGCGAAACGGTCTGCCCGTCGGGCGTGCTCTACGGGCGCGTGCTCGAAGCCGCTCGAGCCGAGATCGCTCTCCGTCCGATGACTCCACCCGATCCGGCGACGCGACTCATTCGTTTTGCCCTCGCCCATCTGTTCGTGTCGCCCCGACGGCTCCATCTCTTCTTTGCGCCCGCTCGCTGGCTGCGACGCTCGACCCTGGCACGGATAATCATCGAGAGCCGACTCCTTCCGGCGCGATGGGAGAAAGCGTTGTCGTTGCTGCTGGCCACGGCGCCGATCGAGGGTGATCGCTCATTGCGCTCTTCCGGCGCCAGGCATGACCAGCGCGTCGAGGCTCCGTCGTCGTCCCGCCCGGTTGCGTTCTTTGCCGGCTGCGTCGGACGGGAGCTTTTCGAGCATACGAATCGGGCGACCCATCGCGTCCTTCAGGCGCACGGCTGCACCGTCACCGATCCTCCCGATCAGGTCTGCTGCGGCGCTCTCCACGCCCACGCCGGAGATCTGGACAATGCCCGACGACTGGCGCGAAAAAATATCACTGTGTTTGAAGCTACCGGAACGGTTCCTATCATTGTCAATGTCGCGGGCTGTGGAGCGATGATGAAAGAGTACGGTCATCTGCTCTCCGGCGATCCCGACTTTCACACGCGCGCCCGCGCCTTTGCCGCTCGCGTGCGAGACATCAGCGAATATCTCATCGAGATCGGTTTCCGGCCGGGACCCCAACCGGTGGAGGCCACCGTCACCTACGATGCCCCCTGTCATCTCCATCATGCGCAGAAAGTCATGCGCGCGCCCATCGAGTTGCTCCGACAGCTTCCCGGCATCCGCTTTGTTCCTCTGCCCGAAGCCGAGATGTGCTGCGGCAGCGCCGGAATCTACAATCTTCTTCATCCCGATTGGGCCGACGCGATCCTCCAGCGCAAGCTCGAACACATCCGCCGCACGGGAGCCGATATTCTGGTCACCGGCAATGCCGGCTGCCTCATGCATATCACGAGCGGCCTCCGTCGCGCCGGAATGACCACGCGGGTCATGCACCCGATCGAGCTGATCGCTCAAACATATCCCGAGTGATGCCGGTCGCCACGGTAGCTCCACATTAGATCGTGGTCGCTCCCAATTGCACCAAATCGAATAGCTCCGAATGAGGTAGATACTCCCTGCCTAACCATCAACAACTTCCAGGCACAAACTCAGGGCGTTTTCGGGACTCAGAAGCCACCGCCACGGTTAAGCCTATGACTACCGTTACCATTGAACATGGTTGAAAGCTCGAAGTGGCTGGCTCGTCATGGACTGGTCAATCCGCGACCCGAATTCGGCAATCGGTATGTGATTTCATCTTCGCGCTTCCTGGCCCACACGCCTGGTTCTAAGAATTTCCCAGAGTTTTCATCCGCCCTCAGCCTTTCAGAGCAGCGACCACTCGGATTGGTACCTCTGGGGATCTTAAAGTGATCTGGAAGAGCAACTGGAACATGAGGTCTCGGCCTACGAATCCCCGCCGATTCGGGTTGGCCAGTTTGAAGGGATTTCGCGTCGGATCATCCCAATGCTGGACGCCTTCCACTACCCTTTCAATGACGCGTCTCCGCCGCCCATCGTCTAGTCCCACCTTCATCGGCCGCGGCCGGTAACGGTAGGGGCGGCCCAGGTGCACGTCCTGGCTACAGGACGCTGTTCCCCGCTCAGGCGGTAGCAGACGACCTCATCAAAGACGGCCAGGGCCGGGTTACCGGTATCAAAGTCACTGGTGATCCGGGCACCTCGGCTGAAGACTTCATCGTCGTTCCAGACACGGGCTCCCAAGAAGATCTCCACGGTGGGATAATAATCGCCCTGCCCGAGATCTGACCAGGCGGCCACCTCTTCCACCAGAGGGGGAGAGGTCAGGATGAAGCAGGGCTTTTTCCATTGCTGCTCGGTTTGCACCACGACCTCATCTGCCCGGAAGTCATAGCGGTCGGGAGAAGAGTAGATCACCTTCCCGTCGCAGACGACCAACAGAGCCGCCCCAGTCTTCTGGAACTGCTGCTGAATCCAATCGGCATACTGCTCGTATAGCTTTTAGGACAGCGTCCACTGCTGCTCTTCGTTCAACGCCAGGTACTCGTCCAGGGAGAGAGCGAAAGGATCCGAGACCGTCTGACTCTTCACTTTCTTCATGGTTGATGATTATAGCCACTGAGTATCCGAGAGTGCCACGCCTGTCTCAATCGCTGCCAATGAGCCTAGCGAGGAGGGATGTGGAAGGACTGAGGGGCGTGATATCCGTGACCATTCAGACTAAAGGCGCGAAGCGGCTGGCTCATCATGGGCTAGTCAATCCGTAATCTGCATTCCGCCATCGGTATTCTGAGGTCTGAAGTCTCGCAGAATGGGTGACGATATGATACAGCCCGCCTCCACATTCGACTCGAGTGGGCCCGGGCATGACTTTCTCTCTCCCCACGTAAAGTCCGACCGCGCCCCTTCGGGGTCTTGAATACGTTGAAGACCAAAGGCTGCGAGCCACAGGAATATTGCCCTACACCAATTGGGGCCACGAAAGTCGGTATACACCCAAGTCATTCGTTTCTAGTACAAAATGGTGTGTGCATTGAGGCTCCTTGACTCTGACCGGGATCAAGGGCTGCCACGAATTCTTGAGAACTTGAGAAGATACTCATGACACCTGTCGCGGGCTGAAACAGGCTCCATCCCACTGAACCGGCGGCATTCGCTGCTCGGGGGCGGATCGCCCCTAACGCCTTAGATTCACCCCGCACTGAGGTCCCAACCGAGTTCCAGAGGAGCACGCTGCACAACCGGATCCGACACCGTAGTGGCAGTTTCGGACTGACAGTTCGGCAACGTGCGCAACACCGGATGGAGGGGATAACCGATTTATCCGGGGTTCTCCATAGTTTCGTCAGCAGTTCGCAACCCTTATAGAAGCGGCGTCATTCGCGGTAAAGCTGTTCGAGCACATCCCGATAGCGTTCCGCGACCACCGACCGCTTCACCTTCATCGTGGGAGTCAGTTCATCCTCCTCGATGGTGAAATCTCGCTCGAGAATGGCGAATCGGCGAATGGCTTCCGTCGAAGAGACGCGCGCATTCACCCGGTCAACGATCTCCTGGACGAGCCGAACGATGGCGGGATGATGAGCCAACTCGGAGAGACTCGTCGCCGGAATATGGTGAGCACGGGCATAGTCGAGGGCTTCGGCGACGTTCAGCGTGAGAAGCGCGACGAGGTAACTTTTGCCCTCCCCGTAGACCATCGCCTGACTGATGAGCGGATGTTCTTTGAGCATGTTCTCCAGAAGAATCGGAGCGATGTTTTTGCCCGTTGACGTGACGATGATTTCCTTCTTCCGTCCGGTGATGGTCAAAAATCCTTCCTCGTCGAGAGCGCCGAGGTCTCCCGTGTGGAGCCAGCCCTCGATGACCACTTCGGCGGTTTTGTCCGGCTCTTTGTAGTATCCGCTGAACATCATCTCGCTGCGCACGAGGATTTCGCCGTCGGGAGCAATTCTCACCTCGCAGCCGGGCATGGGCGGTCCGACTGTCCCGAACTTGTAATGATCGGGACGATTGAAGGCGACGCAGACATTCTCCGTCAGCCCGTAGGCTTGAAGGATGGGCAGGCCAATGGCGGCGAAAAATTCTTCGAGCGAACGATGCAGCGCGGCGCCACCCGATGTGGCATAGCGCACGCGACCGCCGAGATACCGTCGCAGTTGCGGAAAGACCGTCCTCTCGGCCTCCTCGTACGCCCGACGGAGATCATCGGGAATCGGTTGTCGGGCCTGCTGCAGGGCGCTGATCTGACGGCCAATGCGCAAGGCTCGATGGATTCGCTCTTTCTCTTCCGAACGGGCCGCCTCCAGATCGGCGAGAATGCGGGCATAGGCCTTTTCATAGAAGCGCGGCACGCTGGCGAAAATCGTCGGACGAACCTCCGCCACATAGTCCCAGAACTTCGCCAGATCCTCGACCAGATACGCCGTGACGCCGGCATACATGCGGTTATAGAGGCCGGAAATGCGCTCGGCCACATGGCAATAGGGGAGATAGGAGAGGCTCACATCCGAATCGCTCAAGGGAATCACCTCATTGAGCGAGAGGACGCTGTTGAGGACATAGCGATGACTGAGGCAGGCTCCTTTCGGCAGTCCCGTCGTGCCGGAGGTGTAGACCATCATCACAATGTCGTCGAGCGTGGCGCGGCGACTCCGTTCGTCAAGAATTGGAGCGACAGCCTCGCGGTGAGCGCGCCCGACATCGAGAAACCGATCGAAGGAGACGACGCCCTCGGCTCCCCCGGCAACATCCTCCACGGTGATGATCAGGCGCACCTGAGGCAGCTCCGAGCGCACGCGGGCAATCTTCTCCCATTGCGTCGGCGTATCCACGAGGACAAATCGAGCATCGGAATGGGCGATGATGTAACGACATTGCTCGGCGGAGCTGGTGGGATAAATCCCCACGGTGACGCCTCCGGCCAGCATTGTGCCGACGTCGCTCACCGGCCATTCGGGACGATTGCCCATCAGGATGGCGACCGACTCGCCCGGGCCGAGCCCGCGAGCCAGAAGCGCTTGGCCGAAGGCGCGAGCCTGCTCGCTCCACTCGGCCCACGTGAGCGGCTGCCACCGATCTCCCCGGCGCACGTAATATGCCGGACGATCGCGATATCGTTCCACACGCTCGTGAAAGAGTTGACCGAGGTTACGATAGCTCATCGAATATCCTCACGGAGCGTCTTCTTTTTCCTACCAGCGAAGCACCACACAGGCCATATTCATCCCCCCGCCCGACGCGCACAAGACGAGATGGTCTCCCGGTTGAACCTTTCCCTCTCTGACGGCATCGTCCAGAGCCATCGGGATGCAGGCCGACCCGGTATAGCCCCACTTGTGCATGACCGTATGCGTGCGCGACAGGGGCAGGCCGAGTCTGTCCATGACCGCGCGAATCGTGCTCAGATTGACCTGGGTGAAAAGAAAGAGCGCGATCTCCTCGAGCGTGAGCCGAGCCGCCGTCAGAGTTCGCTCGATGATTCTCGGCCACCCCTCGATATTCGTCTCCGGGGGGTATTTCTTGACGAATCGCACCTTGGTGAAATAGCCTTCGCGCAGCACCGCTTCGGTGATCGGCAGTCGGGTTCCTCCGGCGTAGATGCCGAGATAATCGTGAAACTGTCCATCGGCCAGCAATCGCGAGGCCAGGATGCCGGGCTCCCGTGAAGCTCCAAGCACGACCGCTCCCGCACCGTCGGCGAAAATCGTCACCGTCTTTTTGTCCGCCCGATCCAGGTACTTGCTCATGGCATAGGCTCCGATGACGAGCACATGGCGATACTGCTCATCGGCCTGGATGTACTTGGCTCCGACATCAAGCGCCGTTACGAACCCGGCACACGCGCAATTGACATCGAAGGTTGCGGCTCGCGTCGCTCCCAGGCGATATTGAACGACGACCGATGTGGCGGGCGAGAGATACTCCGGCGTATCCGTTGCCAGAACGATGAGATCAACATCCGCCGGAGTCAGACCGGCGCTCTCCAGAGCACGTCGAGCGGCGCCCTCGGCCAGATCCGCCGTACTCTCGTCCTCCCGACACCACCGCCGTTCGGAAATCCCCAGAACCTGCGAAACGAACGGATCAATATCCTCACCGAGCCAGCGGCTCAACTCGGCATTGCTGACGACCCGCTCCGGCACCGAGAGTCCCGTGCCGATGATTCGAGCAAATCGCGCCATCTCCCTCTCCCAAAGTGTGGCGCAGACTTTCCCGCCTGTTTGAAATCACGGGACGGGAAAGTCCGCGCTCGCTCCACCATCAGAAGTTCAGCTTGAGGGCGAATTGAACCACTCGCGGACCCGTGCTCGTGGCCGTGATCCGGCCAAAGGTCGCCGGGACGGCAACGTTGGCATTCGGATTGGCGAAATTGACCGTGTTGAAGAGATTGAAGAACTCCGAGCGCAATTCGAGCCGCACCTGCTCGGCCAGGGAAATGAACTTGATGAGCGAGAAATCCACATTCCGCTGATCCGGTCCGCGCAGGATGTTTCGCCCGGAATTACCAAAGCCCACGCGGGGAGCAACGAAGGCGCTGGTGTTGAAGAAGCGGGTGAGCTTGCTGTGGACGGAACCTTCGATCTCCGCCGAGCCGCTGAAGCCGGGGGCGAAATCGGCCCGATTGAAGACGGCTGATCCCACGGCGTGAAAGACGGTGAAGGGCAAGCCCGATTGCAACGTCACGATCCCGGCGATCTGCCAATCGTTCAGCAGGTGACGGGCGACGGCTGCCGACCCCTGGTACAGGCGCGGCAGGTCGTAGACGAAACTGGCGACGAACCGATGACGACGATCAAACGACGACAGGCCGCGATGACTGCGGAAATTCTGCTGATCTCCGGGCAAGGTTGTCAGCTCGTTGGCCAGCTCTCCCGAATATTCATCAATGGACTTCCCGAAGGTATACGATCCGAGCATCTGCAAACCTCGCGCCCACCGTCGCGTCAAACTGATCTGAAGCGAGTTGTAGTTGGAAACACCCGCCGTCTGAACCTGCTGCATCCCGTTGGCGATGCCTTTATTGGTGGAAAACCCCGGGAAAGGAGCGGCCCCACCGGTCGCCGGCGGCTGGTTCAGATTAAACACGGTGATGAGTTTCGTCCCTTTTGATCCCACATAGGCCACTTCGAGCAGGTCATGATCGGTCACCTGAAGCTGAACCCCCAGCGTATACTGCTGCACATACGGAGAACGCACATCGGGCGAGACGAAGATACCGGAAATCCCCACCGGCGCGAGCGGAAGGCGCCCGCGTCCCGGAACGAACGTGGTGATGAAGATCGGAGCCGGATTGGTCGGCGTCACCGGGAAGGCGGTGGGTGGAGGGACATCCGGGAACGGATCGTTGAAGGGGACCACTAGCCCCTGTGCGGGGAGACTCACGGCCGCTGCAATAATGCCGTAGGGATAGTTGAAGATTTGCGAATTGGCAAAGCGCGTCGAGAACCGATCGAAGTAAATTCCATAGCCGCCACGGACCACCAGCCGATTCGTTCGCTCCAGCGGCTTCCAGGCAAAACCGAAGCGAGGAGCGAAGTTGCTGTCACCGGGGTTGAGGGTCTCGCCGACGGTGGGCACACCGGGAAGCGGCGGCCGCGCATTGCTCAGTTGCACGAATCCGTTCGGCGGCAGAGCGGGCGCCGCGGGCGTTCCGGCGCGAAACTGGCGCGGATCAAAATTCACCAGTCGTCCGCGCTGTTCGCTCAATCCTCCGAAGAATTCGTAGCGCAGGCCGAGATTGAACGTCAGCTGAGCGTTCACGCGAATGTCATCCTGAACGAAGGCGGCGATGTCGGTGGCGCGAATCCCTCGATCCGGCACGCCCGAGCCCAGAAGCGATGTCCCCACGATCCCCCGCAGGAAATCCTGAAACGTATTGAAAATGAGCTGTCCGCGAGAAAAGAAGTTGAAGAAGAAATCAACCCAGTAGCGACGCACATCGCCCCCCAGGCGCAGCGCGTGTCGGCCCCGGATGAGGGAAAACGTATCGCTGAGGATGCCCGTCTGCACCGTCGAGGCCTGATCGGCCAGCGGCGTTGACCCGATGGTGAAGGCACCGGTCACCCCGATGGTCGGCAATCCGGGGAAGAGCGCCCCCAACGGATTGCGAATGCCGAAGTCGGCTGCCCTCAGCGGTTCCTGCGGCGAGGAAGCGGCGCGGATTCGACTGTACCCGAGACGAATCTCGTTGACCGCCGAGGGGCCGAAAACGTGCGTGTCCGTCAGTGAGACCACGCGATGGCGCAGGCTGAAATCCCCTCCATAGCCGGGAACCTGAAACGCATTCGATCCCACGAAGCTGAAGAGCGCCTGAAAAGCCGGGGCCTGGGAGAAGAAAACTTTCCCCGTCAGTTTGTTCGTCGGCGTCAACTGGACATCGCCGTTGGCATTGAATTGATCTTCCCGAAAGCGCGAAATACCCGAGAGCGCCGTCGGTCCCACCGGATTGGCCGATGACGGGATGGCGAACTGACCGCCCGGCAGTCGCGCCTGGAGCAGCGCCAGCGCCACCGGATGAATCTCGGTTGCCGGCACACCAAATCGCGCGGCCAGGCCCTCCCGACTCCGATCATCGGTCAGCGGAACCGGCGCCGCTTGTCCCGGAACGAAGAAATTGAGATTGAGGAAGGTGAGACTGTTGGTCAGCGACGCCCCATTGCGTTCGCGCGTGCCCTGATAGGAACCGAAGAAGAACGCCTTGCCTCGAACAATCGGACCTCCGAGCGTGACGCCAAACTGATTGCGCGTGAGAATCGGGCGCTTTTGGCCCGACGCATTGAGGAAGAAATCGTTCGCATTCAACACCCGGTTGCGCAGGAACTCGTAGACGTTACCGTGAAATTCATTCGATCCGGATTTGGTGATGGCCGCCACATTCCCGCCGGCGTTGCGACCATGCGAGGCATCGTACAGGCTCGTCTGGACGATGAACTCCTGAATGGCATCGGGAGCCGGCGTGGCCAGGTTCGGCGTCGAGTTCGTCCCCGGACTGTTGACCTCCACGCCATTGATGACGACGTTATTGCTCGTCGTCCGTTGACCGTTGACCGAGATGGCGATGTCACCGCGTCCCATCTCGGTGTTATTGGCCAGCGATGCGATGGTTCCGGGAGAGAGCGCGAGCAGTTGCTGAAAATTGCGCGTCGGCAAAGGGAGCTGGCGTATGCTTCGCTCGTCAATGACCCGCCCCATCTGCGAACTCGCCTCCTGAACGAGCGGCGATTCCGCCGTCACG
>DATLZR010000038.1 GCA_035573895.1 Blastocatellia bacterium
TCATGAGAACGTCCGTCCTTTACTGCTCCTATCATCCCGGTCGCCGGGCGATGGTTCATTGTGCGGCCTGTCGCCGCCCCTTGTGTCCGTCGTGCGATCATCGGATTCGGGGCTTCCCCTACTGTCAGGATTGCATCGTCCGGGGAATTGACATGCTGCGTCGCCCGAGGGTGACGGACGCAGCCGCCCCCCGTCGGCCTCGACAATCACCCGCCCTGGCCCTTTTGTGTGCGCTCATTCCCGGACTCGGAGCGGTTTACAATCACCAGAATGTCAAGGCCATCATCCACTTCCTCATGATCATCGGACTCATTGAGCTTGCCGATGTCACGGGTATCGCCCTCTTTGGCATCGGCGGTGGAGTTTTCTACCTTTTCTCTCTCGTTGATGCCTATCGCACGGCTCAAGCCATCAATGCGGGGCTCGATCCACGGGAAGACGATGAGCGTCTCCGCCAGTTACTGCGCGAGCGCGTGCACGTCCTCGCCGTCGTCCTCATTGGCTTGGGAATGCTTTTCATCGCATCGGACCTGCTCAAGCTTTTCAACATTGCCCTCTCGGTGCGCAGGCTCTGGCCGGTGATCTTTGTGGCCATCGGGCTGTATCTTCTCTACCGCCATTCTCGCCATCGGCGGAGCGGGGACCTCCAAACGACGCGGGACTTCTGGGGCCGACCGGCCTCCCTCTTTGTCCGGGACAGCGGATCGTTCAATGAGAGATCGAGCGACAATCCGCGACTGCCTCCGGCGGGATCGGGGCGGTGAAAAATGGAGGGAAGCCACAGGGTCCATCATTTCACCGACAGGGGAGAAAGTGGTGCGAATCGGTGAAAACCTGTGGCCATTTTCTCAGGAGGGATAGTGATGGGATTTCTCAAAATTGTCGGTGCCACGATTGCGGTTGTCATCGGCTTTGTCATCGCCATGAAACTCATCGGCCTGGTTTTCACGCTCCTGGCCATCACCTTCTGGTTGGTGAAGATGGCCATCTACGTGGGAGTGCTGGCGCTGGTGTGCTACGGCGTTTACCGGTTGATTATTTCTCGCGAGCCTCGCACGCATCTGTGAAGGAGCAGGTGAACCGACCGGGGGAATTCTTCCGCCTCCAGGGCGAGGGAGGGACAGGAGTTTCCGGTCCTAGACCTCGGTGACTTCGACTTGAGGCTCGACTTGAGATTTGTGGAGCAGCGCCGGCCAGTAGGCGATGATTTCTTCCACTCGCGGACGTCCACCGGCAAATCCCGTCACGGTGGGTGGCCCGTTGAGGATGAGTGGCGCAATCTCACGGGTGAACCGCTGGACTGCAGCCTCATCGTGACTGCGAACGGCCACGCGAAGCTGAACCTCCGCCAGATCGGGTGAGGGGGGCGGAGCCAGCGGCCCGTGACAGGCATTGACGCCGACAAATTCCGTAACGATCTCTTCGAATCGGAGGCCGAGTCGGTCCAGCCGCTTGCGGAGGATTTCATCAGCACGTCGAGCTTTGGCGTAGGCGTCGGGCCAACTGTAGACGAGCGTTCCCACTGCTTTGTATCCGGCAAAATAACTGATCGAGACCTTATAAAACTCCGTCGGCGGTCTCCCGCGAACCCCCCAGACGCGGACGCGATCGGGTCCGACGTCTTCCAGGCGAATGGTGGTGAAATCGGCGATGCATTCGGGAGTGATATACTCGCGAGGATCGCCGATCTCGTAAACGAGTTGTTCTTTGATGACGGCGGCGGAGACGCGCCCGCCCGTCCCTTCGTGCTTGGTGACGATGAAGGTTCCATCCTCAAAGGCTTCGACGATGGGGTAGCCGATGCGATCCATATCGGGGATCGTCTCCCACTCGATCTGACAGTTGCCGCCGGTGCACTGAGCCCCGCACTCGATGATGTGACCGGCGACGACGCCAGCGGCCAGACGGTCGTAATCATCGGCGCGCCACCCAAACTCATAGATCATGGGGGCCAACGTGATACCCGTGTCGGTCGTGCGCCCGGTGATGACGATCCGGGCTCCCTGCCTCAGGGCCTCGGCGATGGGAAAGGCTCCGAAGTAGACATTGGCGCTTTGGATGTGAGGGCGAATCTCGGTGAGCGGGCGACCGGTATCAAGATCGCGCAACTCATGTCCCCGGGACAAAAGCTCATCGAGGCGATCGAGAATGTCATCGCCAGTCACAATCCCGATGCGAAGGCCGCTCAGACCGAGGCGACGCGCCACCTCAACAACAGCATCGCGGCATGCCTGTGGATTGACTCCTCCGGCATTGGTGATGACCGTGACGTTCTTCTCCACGCAGAGGGGCAGAAGTCGCTCCATCAGAGGGACGAAGTCACGGGCATATCCCAGGCGGGGATCACGCGCTTTTTGTTTTTGCATGATGGACATGGTGACTTCGGCCAGATAATCCATCGTGAGATAATCAACCGGACCGAGCATCACCTGCTCAAGCGGCGCGTCCAAGCTGTCGCCCCAAAACCCTTGACCGTTGGCAATGCGAATCATTCTCATAAAGCGACGGACTGAGGAATCCTACGGAACAACCTTCCCGTCGTCAACTGTTCCTCGGGTGAACCGCCCTTGAACGAGGGCGGCTTCCGACGCACCTCCCCTTGAAAGATGGCGAAACAGCGAAGGGCTTCACCTCTTCACTCTCGTCCCGGAGTCCGTGGTGAGACCGACGGAAGCATGAAACCGTCTGCAATCTTCCCTCCTTCGGGCAGAAGATCGCTTGATCGGGTGACGGAATTCTGATAATCTCACGCTCGCGTGGTCTCACCAAACTCAACGTGGAGGGAGGGAACTATGCCACTTGCGATGACGCGGCGTCAGTGGTTGCTCAGTACGGGAACAGCGGCAGCGGGGTTAACGCTGCGCCCCTTTTTAAGGGATGGAGTGGTGAAGGGGTCCTCACCGACGGTCTCCGGCGATGGTGTCGTGCGGGCTAAGCTCGATAACAACGAAAACCCCTACGGTCCCTCGGAACGCGCCCGCCGGGCGATTGTTGAGGCCCTTAACGAGGGCTGTCGCTATCCCGGTCCTCAATGGAAAGAGCTGGAGGAGATGATCGCCAAGAAGGAAGGCGTCTCGCCCGATCATGTCCTGTTGGGCAGCGGATCGAGCGAAATTCTCCGCATGGCGGCGATGGCCTACGGTCCGCAGGGAGGGGAGCTGCTGACAGCGTATCCGACCTACGAGGGATTGGAGAACGCTGCGCGCACGGTCGGCGGATATGTCCATCGCGTGCCTCTGGACAAAAACATGGCCCATGATCTGGACGAGATGGATCGGCGAACGACGCAGGCCGTGCGACTCGTCTTCGTCTGCAATCCCAATAATCCCACCGGCACGATTATTCCGGCGGATCGGCTCCGGGCTTTTTGTCGAGAAGTGTCGCGGCGAACGGTCGTCTTTGTGGACGAAGCCTACTATGAGTATGTCGAGGCTCCCGAATACGGCTCGATGATTGATCTCGTGCGTGAGGGGCACAATGTGATCGTCTCGCGGACCTTCTCCAAGATTCACGGTCTGGCCGGTCTTCGAATCGGCTATGCCTTCGCCCGACCGGACATCGTGGCCCGCCTGCGTCAGTTCCGTACGACCTACAGCATCAACGTCCTGGGCGTGAGAGCAGCCCTGGCCAGCTATCAGGACGTGGAGTTTCAGGCTTTCAGCCGTCGGAAAAATGCCGAGGGTCGGGAAGCTCTCTATCGCTTGCTGGAGACGCTCGGCTATCGCTACGTTCCCTCACACACCAATTTCGTCTTCTTCCACCTGAAGCACGAGCTACAGCCCTTCCGCGAGCTGATGCAAAAGCAAGGCATTCTCGTGGCGCGGCTCTTTCCACCCTACACCGATTGGTGTCGGGTGAGCATAGGAACCCCCGAGGAGATGAGGGCCTTTGCTGAAGCTCTTCGGGATTTCACCCTCCAGCAAAAAGCCGCCGCCCGAAAGTGAGCGTCTCTCCTAAAATGTGGTGAGGAGAAAGGGCCAGATCATGAGGAAGCTACTTCTTCTCTTGCCCCTCGTGTGCGGGTGTCTGGCTGCTGCCCAGAGTCAGGAGTTTTGGGAGAAGAAAGAGTATCGTCAGTGGACGGAGCGAGAGTGCCGAAAGCTGCTCGACGATTCTCCCTGGGCGCGAAGCTATACGCTCAGCCAGGTGATCATTGAACCTCTGTCCTCGCCCAGTTCGGAACGCGCCCGCGAAGCCGCGCCGCAAATTCGCTATCTCGTTCAATTGCGCTCGGCGCCGCCCGTCCGCCAGGCCCTGATCCGCCTCGCCCAGATCGCTCAGGGGTATGATCGGTTGTCGGTGGAGGAACAGCGGGCTTTCGACCAAAAGGCCGAATCGTTTCTCCGGCGCGATTTCAGCGAGACTGTCGTCGTTCACGTCACCTATCAATCCAACGTGATGGTGGATCAGCGTGACCTCGAACGCCACTGGCGGATGCAAACCACTGAGCTGCTGAAGAACTCCGTCTACCTCATCAGCGGCAATGGGGAGAAAGTCCCGCTCCTGAGCTACGCGGCGGCGACGGATCGTCCGGAGTTTCAGCTCGTCTTCCCGCGTTACTACAAAGGCCGTCCGATCGCGACGGTTGACGATAAGACGATCAAGCTGGAGTTTCCTCATCCCCGGATTGGACAGCACCCCGATGCCCGTATCTTTCTGGAGTTCAAAGTCTCCCGTATGCGCGTGGGCGAAAACATCGTTTACTGACGCGGTGTGCGTAACCGAATCCGCCTCAGCGCGTGCAGCGGAAGATCTCTCATCGAGAGCGCGGCGCTCGTGGGCGAGTGCGCCGGGTTCATGCGGGTCTTCAGAGACGTGGTTGTGGCTCCTCTCGCCGTGGTCGCGGATGAAGAGGGCTCCCGGTTTTGTCTCGGCTGACGGAGAGGGCCGCTTGAAGCGGCGCTGCTCAGGACGTAGATGGAGGGCGATGCTCCTGCTTGTCAGTTTGGTAAGCGTGACGCTTTATCAAGGCCCGATTCCCACTTTTTATGGAGAAGGCGCAACGACAGTTACTCGTTCACTCGCCGAACGCAGCGACCGCCCCTCAGGTCCTGCCGTCGGGACGGCAGGCATGGTCAGCTCGGCCCATCCGCTGGCGACGCGAGCCGGATGGGAAATACTCGCGGCAGGAGGCAACGCTTTTGATGCCGCCATCGCTGTTTCCGCTACGCTCACCGTCGTCGAACCCATGATGTCCGGAGCGGGCGGGTACGGTACGATTCTCCTCTACGATGCCGAGGAACGCGATGCCGTATTTCTCAATTGCAGCGGACGAATTCCGGCAGCAGTCAATTCCGATGTCTTTCGCCCGCCAACTCCGAACTACCTGGAGAATCGTCGGGGGGCGAAGGCCATCTCCACTCCAGGCGTTGTTCGGTGCTGGGAAGCACTCTGGAAAGAGCATGGCGAGCTGCCCTGGCCGCGCCTGTTTGAATCCGCCATTCGCCTGGCCGACGAAGGATTCCCTCTCACCGAAGCGACGGCGCGGGCCATCGCTGCTTCGTTTGCCGAATTTCCTGACCATGCCCGGCAGATCTACGGGCGAAATGGTCAGCCGCTGACGGCGGGACAGAAGCTCGTCCAGAAAGACCTGGCCCGATCACTCCGACTCATTGCCGACCAGGGAGCCAGGGTTTTCTATGAGGGCGAACTGGCTCAGGCGATTGCCGGGACGGTGCGAGAGGCGGGAGGCTTCCTCACTCTTGACGATCTCCGTCGCCATGAAGCGGAATGGTGGGATCCCATCAGTATCACCTATCGGGGCTATCGGATTGTCACTGCCTCTCCGCCTGCTACTTCTTTCGATGCGCTCGTTCGCCTGGGAATCATGAGTCGGTTCCCGGTGAAGACCCTCGGCCCGTCGAGCGCGGCTTTCCTTCACCGATTTGCTGAAGCGACGAAGATCGGATACCGCGTGCGATTGCAGTACGCCGGAGATCCCGAGGTCGCCCCGCCGCCGTTGAAACTTCTTCTGTCCGAGCGATACTGGGCGCAAGAGGCCGCAACCATTGATCCACAGCGGGCGAAACCCTTCGCGATGCCGGGAAGGGAACCGGCAGGTGATCGCCATACGACGCATTTTGTTGTAGCCGATCGGTGGGGCAACATTGTCTCGGCCACGCTCACGCTGGGTAATCTCTTCGGCAGTCGCATCATGGTGAAGGGGACGGGAATCTGGCTCAATAACTCGCTGGCCTATTGTACCTTCGAGCCCAAGGGAAATCCGATGGATGCGTGGGCGGGGCGGCGCAAGCTCTCGGGCGATTGTCCGATTCTCATTTTCCGCCGGGGCCGACCGTGGGCGGCTCTGGGGACGCCGGGAGGTCATGCGATCTCGCAGATCGTCGCCCAGATCGTGATGAACCTCGTTGATTTCGGCATGACCATCGAGCAGGCCATCGCCTCTCCCCGGATCAGTTTCGTCGAGCCCGATACCATAGCGGTCGAACGAACTATTCCCGCGCCCGTTCGGGCGCAACTGGTCGAACGAGGTCACAAACTGCGCGTCCTTGATGCTCTGGGCAATGCTCACGGGCTCACCATCGAATATGATCGGCAGGGACGACCCGTTCGCTTCACCGGCAGCGCTGACCCGCGCGGGGAGGGCATGGCTCTTGGATTATCAAAGTAGCGCGGACGCCACAGGGAGCGCAGATTTTCAGTCTGCGAAAAGCAAGCGCAGGCGAGAAAGCCCGTTACAGGTGGCGAAAGACACGGGCTGGAAAGCCTGCGCTACTGCAACGGTTGCGCGTCGTCCGCGCCACCATTTTTCGGTAAGGAGTGGGAGATGATCAAACGATTCGCCGCCGTGTGCATCGTGAGTGCGCTCGCGCACAGCGTTGTCGTCCCGCGGAGCGGGGATGGCGATCTGATGAAAGAGTTCCGAGCAGCCACCGTTCTGTGGGAAGAGGGAGATTATCTTTCTGCTCTCTCGCGTTACCTGCAGTTGCTCAGGGGACCGGCGGGCGATCAGTTCGTTGAGTCAATCGCAGAGCA
>DATLZR010000039.1 GCA_035573895.1 Blastocatellia bacterium
TCGGCTGTGAGAATGGCCATGTGAACCGGTGGCACGAGCGAAACCAGGCGGCCTTCGCTCGGCCCCGTTCGCACGACCAGAGTCCCGCTCTCGGCCAGCCCGAAATCCGCTCCGGTAATGCCGAGATCGGCCGTCATCAGCCGGTGCTTATACTCCTGCCGTGTAGAGGGAGCGTTGTCGGCGGGTAAGGGGATAATTTCGATTCCCATCTCGGCGAGCAACGATGCGACTCCGAGCGAGAGGATAACGGGGGACGCCGAGAGGGCGACGGAACGGACGTTGCGCTGAAGGATGACCTCTCGAACGCCAGCGCGCCCGTCTTCGCTCGTTCGAGCGAGAAAAACGTGGGCGCGAAGGGCTCTCAATTCTTCCATGAACCGGTGCACGAGAGCGTCGCGATCTAATCCCTTCGGTGATGACCACCGATCCTGAGCGGCTTCGGCGCGACCAACGGTTATGGCATGTGCTCGTTGAGCGATCGCCAGGTTATCCCGAATGGCCGTGAGAATAGCGTGTTTGTATCCCCCGTGTGTCATCATTTTTCGGTGCGGTGAGAAAGGTCCTTCCATCGCTTGCGGAACGGCTGGGGCGCAAGTGGGGGCAGATCGCGATCTTTCGTCCATTCGGAGAAGGGATAGAGCGGCAGTCTCCGGATTCTTCCGTCGGCGACGAAAAGTTTCTGCGCCCAGCGCGCGAGGGTTGCGGCCAGCCGATACCGTCGCTCGCTCATCATCACAAAGGCCCACAGGGCCATGCCCACCCGTTCTCGCCAGGCGGGACGGGGGCGCTGGTCGGGTGTCCCTTCAATGGCCCGGTGACGCAACGCGAGCAACAGTCGGGGGAAATCAATCCCCACCGGGCAGGCATCCCGACAGGCACCACAGAGCGAAGAAGCGAACGGCAACTGACCCGCCTGACGCAAACCGACCAGTTGTGGTGTGAGAATCGCGCCAATCGGCCCCGAATAGACCCATCCGTAGGCGTGGCCGCCGATCGTACGATAGACCGGGCAGACATTCAAACATGCGCCGCAGTGGATGCAGGCGAGCGCCTGTCGCAGGTCGGGGTCAGCCAGCATCGCCGAGCGCCCGTTATCCACAATCACAACGTGCAGCTCGTCGGGTCCATCGGGTTCGTCGGGCCGTCGCGGGCCGGTGAGCAACGACACGTAGGCCGACATCTTCTGACCGGTGGCGCTGCGTGGAAGGAGTCGCAGGAAAACGGCCAGATCATCCCATCGCGGGATGACCTTCTCGATTCCCATCAGGGCCACATGAACCTCCGGCAGGGACGTGCTCAGGCGGATATTTCCTTCGTTTTCCACCAGGACGATGGTTCCCGTCTCGGCGACGGCGAAGTTCACGCCCGAGATTCCCAGACCCGCCCGATGAAATTTTTCGCGCAGTGTGCGCCGCGCTGTGCGCGTCAGTTCCTCGATGTCGTCGCTCACGGTGGTACCGAGCGCGTTTCTGAACAATTCGGCGACCTGCTCTTTGCTCTTGTGAATGGCCGGAGCGATGATGTGCGACGGGGGTTCGTGGGCGAGTTGAACGATGTATTCCCCGAGATCGGTCTCCACCGGCGTGATGCCTGCTCGCTCCAGGGCATCGTTCAAGCTGATCTCTTCGGTCAGCATGGACTTGCCCTTGACGGCGAGCGTGACGCCGTGTCGCCGGGCCAGTTCCACGACATACCGACAGGCGGATTCTCCATCGGGCGCCCAGAACACATGCCCGCCAGCAGCTACGACGCGCTCGGCGAACTCTTCGAGGTACCGATCGAGATGTTCGAGTGTATGTCTTTTAATCTCTTGGGCCCGCTGTCGCAGCTCGTGCCAGTCGGGCATCTCGCTCAGGGCGCGTTGTCGCTTCTCCGAGAAATTCCTCGTCGCCCGGCGGAGAGCGCGCCGAAGCGTCTCATCCGCCAGGGCCGCCCGCACGTTGTCGAGGAAATGATCGCAGGTGACCTTCATCGTCGTCTCAGCCGGTCGCATCGCGTGCTATCCCTGCAGATGATGCTGACCGATTCGAGAATGTGACTTCACTCTGCGGCCAGCAACTCGGCCAGATGCATCGTTCGGATGGCGGACCCGCATCGGCCGAGCATCCCGGCGATGTGCATGAGGCAACTGCTGTCGCAGGCGATGACCGCATCCGCTCCCGTGCGCTGAATCCTTTCGATCTTGTCGCGGGCCAGGGCTGCCGAGACGCCGGCCAGTTTCACGGAAAAAGTGCCGCCGAAGCCGCAACACGCATCGGCCTCCTCCATCTCGATGAACTCGATCCCCTGCACGGCGCGAATGAGGCGTCGGGGTTCCTCGCGCACGCGCAGCTCCCGCAAGAGGTGACATCCGTCGTGATAGGTCACGCGCCCGCGATACCGTGCGCCGACATCCTCGACCCCCAGGACGTTGACCAGAAAATCCGACAGCTCGTAGACCCTCCGACCGAGAGCGCGCGCTCGCTCGGCCAGCCGGGGATCGTCTTTGAACAGCTCGGGATAGTACAGCCGGATCATGCTCACGCAGGAACCCGATGGGGCGACGAGGTAATCATCTCCGGGGAAGAGGTCGAGCATCCGTCGGGCCAGATCGCGAGCATACCGGCGATAGCCGGTATTGAAGGCTGGTTGGCCGCAGCAGGTCTGCCGGGGATTAAAGGTCACAGTAACGCCCAATCGCTCAAGCAGCCGGACCACGCTCTCACCCACCAGGGGGAAGAATTGATCCACCACGCAGGTGATCAATAGCGATACGCGAGTCTGCATCATGATTGTCTTTGACCGTCGGTCAGTTCTCCCGGAACGGGGAATTATGTCGGTCGCGGGAGAGTTTGTCCACCAGACACCCGATGTCGGAACAAGCGTCCACTCTCACGGCCGTGACAACGACGCTCTCTGGTCAGGGGACGCAGAGTTCGACATCTTCGCCGAGGATGATGATCTCATCGAAACCTTCGGCGAAGCGGGGAGGGAAACGGTTAAGCTCCTGAAGCATGCGGCGGAGGACCTCGTCGGGAACGGTGCGGTGGCGAGCCTGGTTTCGCTGCTGACAGACATGCAACGGAACTTGTAACCAATAACCGATGATCCAGTCCGCTCCCTCACGACGGAGATCACCAAGCGTCAGTCGGCGAAATCGGGGATTGATGTTGGTGGCGTCGTAGATGACACTGCGTCCGGCTCGCAGTGCCGCCAGCAAATCCGCCCGCGCCTGACCAAAGACATCGGCCGGATGACCCTGGATAGATTCATCCCCGTAGAGGTGCTTGCGAATCTCATCGGAGCTGACAATGGTGCTCGGATTGTACCGGGCGGCCAATCGGTGAGCGAGTGTGCTTTTGCCGGCGCCGGGGATGCCGATCAAAATATGGGCCACCAGTCCCGCTCTGGTCATCTGTTCCTCACGATGATGTCGGTTCGGGAATCTTTTAGCGCAAAGCCGTGAGATTCGCCAACCGACGGAGGCTCATCTGGAAGTAGCGCCGACATTCCCGTCGGCGAAAGAAAACGCAGGCTGGAAAGCCTGCGCCACAAGGGAAGCGTGCGCCGCACGTTTCGTCCGGGCTCGCTCCTTGCATCCCGGTGTCGTTGCCACTACAATTGGCCCGGCACGCGAAGGGAAAAGATGATGGAACCACCAATTGTTCAAGGAGCGTTGCGGGCCGAAGGACTCAGCATCGCTCTTGTCGTCAGCCGATTCAACGACTTCGTGACGAATCGGCTTCTGGCCGGGGCGCTCGATGCGCTCGAGCGGTTGGGAGCCGACGAAAAAAATATCGCCGTTTATAAAGTTCCCGGCTCGATAGAACTTCCGCTTGTGGCCAAGCGGTTGGCGGCAACGCGCAAGTGGGATGCTATCATCTGCCTGGGCACGATCATTCGGGGGGAGACGCCTCATTTCGATCTCGTCGCCAGCGAAGCGGCCAAAGGGATCGCCCTGGCGGCACTGGAAACCGGCGTCCCCATTATCTTCGGCGTCATCACGGCTGATACGCTGGAGCAGGCGATCAATCGCGCCGGTGCCAAAAGCGGCAATAAGGGATTCGAGGCGGCCATGGCCGCTGTGGAGATGGCGAACCTCTGTCGGGAGCTGTGAAACCTCGCTCATCACGCGCGAGCGCGTGATGAGAAACGACGCGATGTTTGACAGAAACGGAGACGTATGGGATCACGGCGCAAGGCTCGGGAATCAGCGATGCAGATGCTCTACGAGCACGACATTGTGCCGCAGTCGGTGGAGGAACTGATCCGCACCTACTGGCGGGAACTGCGCGACGATGCCGATTCCGATGTCCGAGCCTTCGCCGAACGGCTCGTCCGGGGAACGCTCGACCATCTCGACGAGATTGATCGGTTGATCGCCACCAAAGCCGAACACTGGCGGCTCGAACGCATGGCCACGGTGGATCGCAATATCCTCCGGTTAGCCGTCTATGAGTTCCTTTACGAGCCCGATACGCCGAAGGTCGTTGTGATCAACGAAGCGCTGGAGATCGCCCGTCGCTATTCCACCTACGAAGCCACCCAATTCATCAACGGCTTGCTCGATGCCATCCGCCGGACTCTGGAAGCGGAGAAAAACCTATAGCCGCCTCATCTGTCAAAGCAGCCGGAAGAGGAGGTTTTATGACCCGACGACCACTGATCATGATTGGTCTCGTGCTGGCATTCTGGGGAGCTTTTTTGCCCAGGCCCTCGGTGTCTCCTGACGGGCCACTGTTTCTTGTGGATCCGGCGACGCCCTCGTGGGGACCACAGGCCGGTCGCGTCAGCAGTAAGAAAGCGGAGGGAACGAAGGAATCCACCGAACGACGAACAGCTCCGGGAGCGCCGCCGGGGGTGGATGCGTCGCTACCCGTGCTGGTGACGATGTCCCCCGCTGATTTTGAGTCCTGCGGCCTCGCCAAGCTATCGCCGGAAGAACTGGAGCGCCTCGATCGCTGGATTTTCAAACTGCTGACGATGGCTTCGGTGACGCCGTCGGGGGAGATCATCTTCCCGCCGCCGGGTTCGCAGACTCCGCCCACGCGAACCGGTGAGGCCGAAGCCCAACTCAGCGAGATGCAGATTCGCTTGAACGAAATTCGCCAGATGGCTCTGCGACTCTCCAACACTCTGAACTATGCTCGACTCGCGCTGCAACGACGCGATGTCTACGGAGCCGAATCCTACCTCTTCTCGGCGGAATCTGACGCTCAGCGAATCCTCCAGGCCGCCCGCTAGGAGACCTTCCGAGCGGCATCCTCTCGGTGCGATCCTCGGATTCAGGGGACCTGCCCCCAGTATCCCCAGCCGACCTTCATGTTCTGAAGCAATGATCGAGGAAGGGCATTGGCCAGAAGGGCGCTGACGAGCGTGTGCGAGAGAGCGAGCGCGAAAAGATTCGGCTGCTGGGAAAAGACCCACGCCCACACCGCTCCGCCGATAAATGTCCCGACGGTGAGCACCGGATTCGGCAGGTGCAGCAGAGAGAATACGAGCGCCGTGCCGAGGATGCTCTTTCGGCCCCGACCATACGCATCCTGAAGCCGTCGGTGAACGAATCCCTGAAGCGCGTACTGTTGAAGCAGTGCCCACGGCGGAAGCGTCCGCAGGTGGAAGAAAAATCGGTCGCCGAGGGCGAGACTGTCGGCAGCCAGGCCGATGGCGACGATCACGAGTCCGGCAATAGCCGTCGGCAGGGCCAGCAGCCGGAGGGCGCTCGAAAAATTATCCAGCCGCACGCCCAGCGTCTTGAGCGTGTCCCGATGACGGAGATTCGATGCCGCGGCGATGACGAAGGCCAGCAGCGAGAGGTAAAAATTCGCCTGAAGAAATGCCTCTCGTTCCCGGAAAAGAAGCGGCGTGACCCAGATGATCGTCACAACCGGGAGAAGGCCCAGGGCAATCTCCCCGATGCACTCGCGTGCGCTTCTGATCATGTCCTCGAATCGGTCGCGCAATCAGAGCATTCACCCGTTCCCACGAAGCGGCGCGGAACGCGCCCGCCGATGCCGGAGGTGATTTCGTAAGAGAGAGTTCCGACGGTTCCGGCGAGATCTTCGGCGGTGAGCGTTTGTCCGTTTTGTTCGCCGATGAGGACGACCTCATCGCCCGGAGCAGCCTCGGGGACATCGGTCACGTCAATCATGGTGAGATCCATGCTCACGAGTCCGACAACCGGAGCCCATCGGCCGCGCACCAGGACGCGCCCGCAGTTGGATAGGGCGCGCCGGTACCCATCCGCGTAGCCGATGGGAATGGTGGCGATGCGACTTTTGCGACGGGTGATAAATGTCCCTCCATATCCCAGAGGCGTTCCCGCGGCGAATGTTTTCACCAGCATGATGCGGGTGTGAAGCGAGAGAACCGGCTTGAGGGTCAGCGGGCGTCCAAGAGGTGATCGGGGAGGGAGAACATCGCGCCACAGTCCGTAGAGGAGACCTCCCGGTCGCACCATCGTTCCCCACGCTTGAGGATAACCATAGAGTCCCGCGCTCGCCGCCAGGTGGCGGGAGCGAGGCCGATAACCGGCGGCCTCGATCTGACGAAGGGCCTGGTTGAATCGCTCAATCTGATCGAGCGTAACACCACCCTTTGTCGGATCGCCCGCTGACGCCAGATGCGTCATCAGGCCGTCCAGTGTCAGTTGCGTCAGACGGCGGAAGCGCGTGAGGAAATCTTTCAGCTCCTGGAGAGGCAGGCCGAGTCGCCCGAGGCCGGTGTCCACTTTCAGGTGAATGGCCATGGTCGTCCCGCGCGCGTGGGCCCTCGCCTCCAGACGTTCGGCTGCGGCGATGTCTGAAATGACGGGCGTGAGCCGGTAGTCAAAAAGGATGTCTTCTTGACCGGGCCAGAAGCCAGCCAGACAGAGAATGGGGCGAGAAATTCCCGCCTCTCGCAACATCACTCCCTCTTCGGGCAGGGCGACGGCGAACTCATCGGCTCCGGCTCGCTCCAGCGTCTGCGCCACCGGGAGGGCGCCATGACCGTAGGCATCGGCTTTGACCACAGCGCAGATCTTGACCCCGTCACTCACATAGGATCGCACGGCGCGAAAATTGTGGACGAGATGATCGAGATTGATCTCGACCCAGGTCGGGCGGTGAGGATCGGCGTTCATGATGGCGGTGGGAGATCACCCGCAGGGATGCTCCCTCATGACGGCTGTAGTGTTCGCTCGGCCTTTTGTATGATGGCAGCGATCTCGCGGACTTGCTCGACCATATCGCGAAACATTTCCAGGGTGAGGGCCTGCGGACCATCGGAGAGAGCGCGATCGGGCTGGTGGTGAACTTCGACCATGATCCCATCAGCTCCCACGGCGACGCCGGCGCGGGCCATCGGGATGACCTTGTCGCGCTGACCCGTGCCGTGACTGGGATCAACGAGGATGGGGAGATGGCTGAGACGATGCACCGCCGGGACGATCGAAAGGTCGAGCGTGTTGCGGGTATACTGATTGAAGGTTCGCACGCCGCGCTCGCAGAGGATGACGTTGTAATTGCCTTCGGCCAGGATGTACTCGGCCGCCAGCAACAATTCCTCGAGCGTGGCCGAGAGGCCTCGCTTGAGCAGGACGGGAATCCGCGCCTGACCCGCGCGACGAAGCAGGCTGAAGTTCTGCATATTGCGCGCGCCGATTTGCATCACGTCGGCGTAGCGCTCGACCCAATCGGCGCTCTCCTGGTCAATCGCCTCGGTGACGATCTTCAATCCGAACCGGGCGCGCACCTCGGCGAGAATCTTGAGACCCTCCACGCCCAATCCCTGGAACGAATAGGGCGAGGTGCGCGGTTTGTACGCGCCGCCGCGAAAGAGCCGGATGCCGAGACGGCTGACCGCGTCGGCGATAGTCATCGTCTGCTCGTAGCTTTCGACGGCGCAGGGACCGGCGATGATGGCGATCTGCTCACCGCCGATCTCGACATCGCCGACGCGCACAATGGTTCGTTCCGGCTTGACCTCACGGCTGACGAGCTTGTAGGGCCGGGAAACGGGAACGGCATCAACGACCCCGGGCATGCCTTCAAACAATCCCGGATCGAGCGGTCCCGGATTGCCCGTGATGCCGATGGCCGTGCGCTGCGCCCCCGGGATGACGTGGGCGCGAAAGCCAAGAGCTTCGATCTTCGCAACGACGGCCCCGATCTGTTCATCCGTCGCTGTCTTTTCCATCACAATCAGCATGACCCGCTCTCTCTATGGGATGGTCTCAGTCGGAAAGGGAATCGGAGGAAGGTTCTCCTGCCGGAGGCTGATGTGATTCGGACTCACCGGCCTGTTGACGAATCTCCTGAAGCACATCCTCGATGCGGGCGGCGCGGGCGATGGAGTCATCATAGGCGAACGTCAGCTCGGGAATCACCCGCAGATGCAGCCGGGGGAAGAGCTGCCGCCGAATATATCCGGCCGCGTGGTTGAGGACGGCCACCGTTTGGTCTCGATCCTCGGCCGGACCGAGATGCGTGACGTAAATTTTGGCGTGGCGCAGATCGGGACTGACGGTGACGCGGGTGATCGTCACCAGACCGAGGCGAGGATCGTTCATCTCATAGCCGACGATCTCGCTCACCTCTTCCTTCAAGAGTTCGGCGATTCGTTCGGGCCGATACTTCTTCATCGTCGCCTCTCTCGGTCCACAAGCCGCCTCTGCCGGTGCTTCGCCGGGCGCGCCTATCGCTCGGTGGGGACGCTCGGCCCCGAATCACAACGTTTGGGCGACCTTCTCGATCACGTAGGCTTCGATCACATCGCCCTCTTTGATGTCGTTGAATCCCTGAATGCCAATACCGCACTCAAATCCGGCCTTCACCTCACTGACATCTTCCTTGAAGCGTTTGAGGGAGCCAATCGTTCCCTGATAGACGACGACGTGATCGCGGAGGACGCGGACGAGCGAATTCCGCCTGATGACCCCATCGGTGACCAGGCATCCGGCCACGTTGCCCACTTTGGCGATGCGGAAGACCTGACGGACTTCGGCCCGGCCGAGGGTGACTTCTTTCTCCTCGGGGGCCAGGAGTCCGAGCATGGCGTTGCGAATCTCCTCCTCGACTTTGTAGATGATCGAGTGGAGACGAATATCCACGTTCTCCTGCTCGGCCACTTCGCGGGCTCGTTGTTCGGGTCGGACATTGAACCCGATGATGATGGCCGTGCGCTGCATATCGTTGGAGGCGGCGGCCAGCAGAACATCGGACTCGGTGATGGCTCCCACACCGGCGCGGATGACGCTCACTTTGACTTTGTCGCTGGAGAGTTTCTCCAGGGTTTGCCGCAGAGCTTCGAGCGAGCCCTGGACATCGGCCTTGAGGATGACCTGAAGCTCTTTGACCTGACCGGCCTGCATGCGTTGATAGAGCTGTTCGAGGCTGGCGGCGGCCGTCGCCCGCGCTTTGGCCTGGCGTTGTTCGAGCTGGCGCATGGAAGCGATCTTCTCGGCCGTGGTCAGGTCTTCGACGACGACGAGCTTATCGCCCGCCTGAGGGACGGTCTCCAGGCCGATGACCTCAACCGGCGTGGCCGGTCCTGCAGCGCTCAGCGAACGACCGAGGTCGTCAAACAGCGCCCGCACTTTTCCATAGGTGGCTCCGACGACGAACGGATCGCCGACCCGCAACGTTCCCTGCTGCACCAGAACAGTCGCCACTGGACCGCGCCCTTTATCGAGTTTGGCCTCCAATACCGTGCCCACGGCTTTTCGATGGGGATTCGCCTTCAGCTCCAGGAGGTCGGCGGTGAGGATGATCATCTCCAGCAACGCGTCGAGATTGATCCGACGCTTGGCCGAGACTTCAACCATGACGGTCTTTCCGCCCCAGCCTTCCCAGAGCAGGCCCACTTCGGCCAGCGCCTGCTTGACGCGCTCGGGATTAGCCTCGGGTTTATCAATCTTGTTGATGGCCACGATGATGGGGACGTTGGCGGCGCGGGCGTGTTCGATGGCCTCAATGGTCTGCGGCATGACGCCATCATCGGCGGCCACGACGAGAACGACGATGTCGGTCACCTGTGCGCCCCGCGCCCGCATCAAGGTGAAGGCTTCGTGACCCGGCGTGTCGAGGAAGACAATGCGACGACTCTTGCTGCGGTCATCGGGATCGGGAACTGTCGCCACATACGCCCCGATATGCTGGGTGATGCCTCCGGCTTCGCGCTCGGCCACATGCGTTTCCCGAATAGCATCGAGCAGACTCGTCTTCCCATGATCCACATGGCCCATGACGGTGACCACCGGCGCCCGGGGCACCAGCTCTTCTTCCTCTCCCGCTTCGATCAACCGCTCGATCTCCTTCTCCTCGACAAGCTCCTCGAAGCTCGTGAAGTGCACATCATAACCGAGTTCTTTGCCGATCTCCCGAGCGACCTCCGGGTCGAGCGTTTGATTGATGGTCGCCAGGATGCCTCGTTGCATCAGTCGTCGCACGACTTCGCGGGGCGCGACCTGGAGGGCTTCGGAGAACTCGCGGACGGTGACCCCTTCCATCAGCTTGATGGGTTTGATCGCCCGGACCGGAGGCGGAGCCACAGGGACCGTCACCACCGATGTTTCCGCCGCCGGTTCGGCCTTGGCTGGCTGAGGACGTGCCGCTCGAGGATAACGCCGCCGCCGGCGATCATCGCGCGGAGGCACGTAGACGGTGGGAACTTCTGTTGGTGCGGGCGCAGGAGGCTGAACCGCTCCCGACGGCTTGAGCACGATCACCTGCGTCCGCGGCGTGGGACGAGCGGGTTCGGGAGCGGGCAGTGATTCCGGCGGGCTGGCCGCAGGAGCCTCCGGTACAGGTGCCGGTTCCGGCTTCTGGGCCACCGGCGCCGGTGCGGCTTCCGCAGCTACCGCGGGAACAACCGAAGGAGGCGGCGGAGGGGGAGGAGGCGGTGGCGGAGCCACCGGCTTCAACGGCGTCACCTTCATGGCGCGTGCCGGTTGCACGACGGGTTCCGGTTCCTCTTCCACTTTCTTCGGTGGGGGCGGCGGAGCTTCTTCGCGCACCGGTGCGGGTTCCGACACGGGCTCCTCCACCTCCGCCGGCTTGGGCTTCTTCACCAGCCGAACCTGAAGCCGCGTCGTCTCCGGCTTCTTGTAGTACTTGGACCGAATTTGCTCGACCTGATCCTCGGTGAGTGTATTGGACGGAACACTCACATCAATGCCCAGACGCCGAGCCTCTTCGATGATCTTTTTCGGCTCGACCTTCAGCTCTCTGGCAAGCTCGTAGATGCGGACCTTTTTCATCCCTTCTTTTCCTCTCGTTTCCTCGTCATCCCTCCCGGATCACCGAGGCCTCCGGGGGAGTCATCCTCGGAGGCCCTACCGATTCTACCCGATGTCAGGTGCTCATCTCCGAAGGGGTCACTCCCTCCGGCTCCGCTTTTGCGGCAGCCGAAAGGCCGGCGGCAGATGTCGCCTCCGCCGCGTTCTCTTTCCTCGCCTGCACGAGTTCCTGAGCAGTAGCAACGAGAGTGCTGGCCTCGTTGTAACTGCAATTGAGCTTCTCGGCGATGCCATCCACTCCCACCTGAAGCACCTGCTCAACCGTAGTGATCCCCTGGCCCACAAGACGATCAATCCAGGGTGCGGGAACGCGCCCCTCCATCGTCCGCAGCGGAGTTCCTCCCTGTGTGACGAACTGTTCCATCTGAGCCGCAATTTCCCGTTTGACCTCCGATTCGCTGCGGATGTCAATATTCCACCCGATGAGTTTGGCTGCCAGCCGGACATTTTGCCCCGCTCTGCCGATGGCCAGCGATTGCTGGTCGTCTTCGACGATCACCTCGATCCGACGCTGCACCGGATCCACGATCTCAACCCGGCTGACCTTGGCCGGACTCAGGGCATTGGCAGCAAACTTGGCGGGATTGTCCGACCACTCGATGATGTCAATCTTTTCCCCGTGCAGTTCCCGAATGACGGCCTGCACGCGGCTTCCCTTCATTCCCACGCACGCCCCCACCGGATCAATATCCCGGTCAGTGGAGACCACAGCAATCTTGGCGCGTTCGCCGGGTTCTCGCACGCAGGCTTTGATTTGAACCGTTCCGTCGTAAATTTCCGGCACCTCCATCTCGAACAGGCGCATGAGGAGTTCCGGAGCCGTCCGCGAGAGAATGATCTGCAGTCCGTAGGTGTTCTTAACTTCTTTGGTCACCTCCTTGATGACGGCGCGAATGCGTTCGCCGAGCGAATATCTCTCCGCCTTGGATTGTTCGCTGCGCGGCAGCAGCGCCTCCACCGTGCCCAGATCAACGACCAGATCGCCTCGCTTCTCATAGCGTTTGACGAACCCGCTGACCAGTTCGCCGACCCGCCCGATATATTCATCGTAAATGTTCGTGCGTTCGGCTTCGCGGACCTTCTGGGTGAGGATCTGTTTGGCCGTTTGAGCGGCAATGCGCCCTCCCTCGAACGGTCGGGGGATCTCCAGCATATCACCCACTTCGGCTCCTTCCACGAGTTCGTTGGCTTCCTCCAGGCTGATCTCCCGAGCGGGGTCCGTGACGTGTTCGACGACGACCTTCCGCGCATAGATCTCGATCTGTCCCGTCTCGGGGTTGTAACGGGCATCGAGATCCTCGCCCGTCGCTTTATACTGTTTTTGATAGGCTTTCAGGACAGCCTCGGTGACGGCGCTGATGATGACCTGCAGGGGAATATTCTTCTCCCGAGCGAGCAATTCAATGTTCTCAGCGATTGGACTCGCATTGTTTGGCATAGTCCTCTGACCTCGTCCTCAAGATCGTCGGTTGATCCCGGGCCGATCTCTCATTTCGGCCATCGGAAGGTGAGATGAGCCTTCCGAATCGTATTGTAGGGGATGGCGATCTCTCGCTGGAGGATGCGCTCGCGCACCGTCACCAGGTCATCGGGTCCGATTCCCACCAGCTCCCCGTAGAAGTGCCGTCGCCCTTCGATCTGCTGCCACGTCTCAATTTTCACCTGCTGGCCGGCAAATCGCTGGTAGTCAGTCTTTTTGTAGAGTCCGCGTTCGATGCCCGGGGAGCAGACTTCCAGCGTGTAGCTATGGGCAATGGGATCCTCGACGTCCAGCACCACACCAACGCGCTCGCTGACCACGGCACAATCATCCACAGTGACACCGCCCGGCCGATCAACATACAAACGCAAAACCATATTGCGCCGGTTTCCCACCAGTTCCAGGTGGACCAGCTCATAGCCGGCGGCAACCACCACCGGCTCGACAATCTCTGTAATCCTTTCAACCAAGCTTGCCATTGCCAAAAAAAAGTGGGCTGCCAAGCCCACTCATCTCCAACCCCAACCCGCTTGAAATTTTAGAACCAAATGATAGCCCGAAGATGCAGCAAAATCAAGCGGCTTGCTCCGGAGAGTGGCAAAGGTGCCGATTTGATCCTCGCCACATGCGCTGGTGCGGGGTAGAAACGGGACCCGAAAACGAACGGCGCGTTGAAGAGGCGCCAGTGGGCCCGCACGATGCGGCCGCTCCCAGAAGACGAACCGCATGTTGCAACACGCGCCGCCAGGTGCAATTGTTCAAGGGGCAATGGGCCGCGCAAGCGGCCACCCGAAGGTAGCCAGACGTGAAACGTCTGGAAAACGCGAGACGAAAAATGACGGCGCGTTGAAGACGCCCGAGGCCACCGCACGCGGGCTCCCGGCCCCCGAACGATTGCGGCGACGGATCGAATGGGATAAACCCATCGTTCTTGCGCCTCTTCAAGGCGCGTCGTTCTATTTCGCGTGCATCCAGACGTTGCACGTCTGGCTACCCTCTTGGGGGGCGTCTGCCGACGCCCGGACAAAGACGGAGACGCCAATCGTGTGGATCAACGGCGGGATTGGTGAACGGCGTATTGAGGATGCGCCCCCCGACGGGCAACGTTCAAAACAATGGGCCGCGGAAGCGGCCCACGCGACGGTAGCCCGACGTGAAACGTCGGGAAAACGCGACGCGAATTCATCAACGGCGCGTTGGAGATGCGCCAAAACAATTGCTCATCCTCACCGGATGACGCCGGCTCTCATGAGCGACAGCATCTCCGGCACATTGGCGTGGGCGACTTGCTCGCCGGCGCGCCGGCGGCTATGATTGTCTTCCACGTGTGGGCAATGATGCAGATGGTGAATGAGACGTTCCGCAGCGGATTGATCGAGGCAGGGGCGCCCGCGCATGAGTAGGCCGCGGGATGCAGTTAAGGATCGGAGGCTATGATTCCACTGCACGATAATATCCCCTCCCGCAGCTATCCCATCATCACGACGGTGTTGATCGTCATCAACGTCCTCGTCTTCCTCTACGAGGTGATGCTGGGACCGGCTGAGCTTGAAGCCTTCTTCCAGAGCTACGCCGTCGTTCCGGCCCGTTATTTCTCAGTGGGTTATGTCGACTGGTGGGGGCAAGTGCATCGCTACGAGGCGGAGGACCTGGTGCTGCCCATCTTCTTCGCCATGTTTTTGCACGGGGGATGGCTCCATCTGGGAGGGAACATGCTCTACCTGTGGATCTTTGGCGACAATGTGGAAGACCGCATGGGCCATGCCCGGTTTCTCGTCTTCTACCTGCTTTGCGGCGTTGTTGCTACGGTGGCTCATATTCTGGCCAACAGCGACTCTCAGGTTCCCAGCCTGGGAGCCAGCGGTGCCATCGGCGGGGTTCTCGGAGCTTATTTCATGTTGTTTCCCCGTGCTCGTATTGTGACGCTCGTGCCCATCTGGATTTTCCTTCAGTTCATTGAAATCCCCGCCTTCTTTTTCCTCGGTTTCTGGTTCCTTCAGCAATTTTTCTACGGCGCGTTGACGCTGGGGGTGGAGTCGGCGCAAACGGGCGGCGTCGCGTGGTGGGCGCACATCGGCGGATTTCTCGCCGGAGTCCTGCTGGTCGGTCTTTTCAAACGACGCCCCTCGTTCCCGGTCGGGCGTGATCGCTGGCGCTATGACGATTGGTAGAAGGGGGAAACCGGGCGTCTTGGCGGAACGATTTCGCTTCGAGTAGACTTAACCGATGATCAAGCGGGGAATTCATGGTCAGAATGAGTGACGTTCAGCGGCTTCAAAACAACGTGACGCAGCTTGAGGACAAGCTCCAGGCGCTCATCGAAACGTTCCGCCTGGTGAGCGTCTCGCTCGATCTGGGGGAGACGCTGCACGGAATCCTGGAAGCCGTCAAGACCATGATTCCTTACAATGCCGCGGGGATTTTCGTTTTCGATCCCGAGACGAAACTCCTCCACGGGTTTGAGGTGATCGGCTACGATCGGGCTCTTTTTGATGCTGAGCCCATCGGCTATGGGCGGGGCATCGTCGGCCATGTGATGCAAACAGGCCGGGGCGTCGTCGTTGCCGATGTCAATCGGGATCCCCACTATCTCCGTGTTCGAGACCAAACGCGATCGGAGCTGGCGGCGCCTCTGATCGGCAGTGGCGGGGCGATGATCGGTGTGATCAACCTGGAATCGGACAGACCGAATGCCTACTCGGAGAGCGACCTTGAACTCCTGAGCATGTTCGCCAGCCTGGCAGCTATCGCCATCGAGAAAGCCAATCTTCACGCTCAACTTGTCGAAAAGCGTCGGCTGGAGAGCGAGCTGCGCATTGCCCGACAGGTCATGGAAGCCCTCATGCCGGCGGGGCCGCCGACAGTCAGGAACTTTCAAATTGCCGGGACCATGATCCCTTCAGCCGAAGTCGGCGGGGACTACTACGATTTTATCGAGGTCGCTGATGGTCGCACGGGGATTGTCATCGCCGATGTGTCGGGCAAGGGCATTCCGGCGGCGTTGATCATGGCTACGTTCCGCGCATATCTTCACGCGCTGCTGGGAAATGATTTCGCTCTGCGCTCGGTTTTCCATCGGCTCAACGACCTGCTCATGCGGAGTCTGGAGGAGCGTCACTTCGTCACCGCCTTCTATGGAGAACTCGACCGAGAAGGACGGCGAATGTTCTATCTCAACGCCGGACACAACCCGCCGCTTCTCATTCGCCGGGGGGAGCCGGTTCGCCTGCTCACCACCGGCGGCATCCCGCTCGGTGTCCTCAAGAGAGCCCGGTACTCAGAAGATATCGTCTACTTCTCACCGGGGGATGCCCTCATCCTCTACACCGATGGAGTCACCGAAGCGGAAAACACCGAGGGTGAACCTTATGGCCTGCACCGGCTGGAAAGCGTCGTGCGGCAGAATCTGTCGCTGGATGCCGATGCTCTGTGCGATACCATCATCGAGGATGTTCGTCGGCATGAGGCTGACGACAAACAATCGGATGATGTGACGCTCATTGTCATTCGCGCCCTCTAGCGAACGGTGAGGACGCCGCGAGCCAGGGGGAAGGGAGCTGAGTTCATGGCGAGACGAGAAGATTTGCTGCTGTTCATCAGCCACGGGGCCAGTTTGTCCGAAGGACGATGGATTCCCGCCGCCGATGTCTACCGCACCCCGGATGGCTGGATGATCAAAGTGGAGCTGGCAGGAACGCGTCCGAGCGATATTGAGCTGTGTCTGGAAGGTTCTCATCTTCACGTTCGGGGAGTCCGTCGGGACACGGAAAATATCGGCGAGTGCTACCAGATGGAAATCGTCTACGGACCGTTTGAGCGGGTCATCACCCTGCCCTTCGAAGTGAGGCCGCGGGTCGTTGAGACGGAATATATCAACGGGCTGCTCATTATTCGTTTGCTCTGCGATGAGGGTGATTAGCCGGGGGTTCTTCATCATCGGCGGGCACGGCGATGCTGCCGGAGGGACTGATTCGGATTACGTTTCCGGCAGATTGCATCGTGTTCAGAGACTATGAAGGGGGAGATAGAAGTGAGCCAGGAGCCAACTGCCATCGTTGAACCAACCTCGGCAAGCGGGGAACGAAAGATCATGGAGCTTCCCGTGCTCCCGCTGCGGAACACGGTGGTCTTTCCCTCGATTCCGGTTCCGCTCGTGGTGGGCCGACCGCGCTCGGTGGCCGCTGTTGAAACGGCTGTGGCGAGCGAAGAAAAGCTCATGGTGACGATCGCTCAGAAGCAACAGGTGGAAGAGGAACCGAGAGCCGAGCACCTTTACACGGTCGGCACGCTCGTCGTGATCAAGAAGATGCTGCGCACATCCGAGGACACGACCCAGATCCTCGTTCAGGGACTGGAGCGGGTTCGGGTCCTGGAATTCATCGAGGGGAATCGCTACCTCAGCGCTCGGGTGGAGATCATCGAGCAGCCTCAGGATGAGAGTCTGGAGATCGAAGCCCTCCACCGCAATATCCTGGAGCTGGTTCAGCGGGGCCTCAGCTTGTTGCCGAATGTTCCTCCCGAGGTCGTCAACGCCATCACTTCGACGACGGAGGATCCGGTTCGCCTGGCCTACACACTGGCCATGTTGCTGAACCTGGACGTGGAGAAGGAACAGGCCTTGCTGGAGGCTCCCACCCGGCGGGAGATTCTCCGACTGATGCATTCGTATCTCACGCGGGAAGTCGAGATCCTCGAACTTCGGCGGAAACTGGCCGGGGAAGCTCAGGCCGAAATGGATAAGGCGCAGCGGGAATACTTCCTCCGGCAGCAGCAGAAGGCCATCCTGCGGGAACTCGGCGAGGAAGAACCGGAGCAGGCCGAGATCAACATGCTGCGCGAGCGACTCGAAGCCGCCGATCTTCCCGACGAAGTTCGCGCCGAGGCCACGCGGGAACTCAAGCGCCTGGAACGACTCCCCGGAGCGGCTCCCGAATATCACGTCATTCGCACCTATCTCGAATGGATTCTCGAACTCCCCTGGAGGAAAAGTACTGAGGATAATCTCGACCTGGCTCATGCGCGCCAGGTCCTCGACGACGATCACTATGATCTGGAGAAGATCAAGGATCGCATTCTCGAATTCCTCGCCGTCCTCAAGCTCAAGCCGGGAGCGAAGAGTCCGATCCTTTGCTTCGTCGGTCCGCCGGGTGTCGGCAAGACGAGTCTCGGTCAATCCATCGCCCGCGCCCTGGGGCGAAAATTCGAGCGTATGAGCCTGGGCGGCGTCCGCGATGAGGCCGAACTGCGCGGCCACCGTCGCACCTACGTCGGCGCTTTGCCCGGGCGCATCATTCAAGCCTTGCGACGGGCCGGGACGAACAATCCCGTCCTCATGCTCGATGAAATTGATAAACTGGGAGCCGATTTTCGCGGTGATCCGGCGGCCGCCCTGCTGGAGATCCTCGATCCCCAGCAGAACCATACTTTCCGCGATCATTACCTCGATCTGCCGTTTGATCTCTCGCGCGTCTTCTTCATCTGCACGGCCAACACGCTGGCCACCGTCCCTCCGGCCCTGCGGGATCGCATGGAAGTGCTCAGTCTCCCCGGCTACAGCGAGGAGGAAAAACTGGAGATCGCCAAGCGGTATCTCGTCCCCCGACAGATCGAGGAGAACGGACTGGAAAAGGATCAACTCGTTCTCGATGATGACGTCCTCAAACGCATCATCGCCCGCTATACGCGCGAAGCCGGCGTGAGACAACTGGAACGCGCCATCGGTCAAATCGCCCGCAAAATCGCCCGTCAGGTTGCTGAAGGGAATCCGCCGAAATCAGCCGTGACCGTCGCCGACCTCAAAGATTACCTCGGACCGGAGAAGTTCTTCACCGAGGAAGCTCGCCGTCAGTTGCCTCCGGGAGTGGCGGCGGGGCTGGCCTGGACGGAGACCGGCGGCGAAGTCCTCTACGTCGAGGCCACTCTGCTTCCCGGTGGGAAAGGTTTGACGCTCACCGGACAGTTAGGCGACGTCATGCAGGAATCGGCCCGCGCCGCCCAAA
>DATLZR010000040.1 GCA_035573895.1 Blastocatellia bacterium
TCCTTGGGATTGACGCGCACGCCTCCCTTCGCCCCGCCATAGGGAAGATTGACGGTGGCGCACTTCCAGGTCATCCAGGCGGCGAGCGCCTTCACCTCGTCCAGCGTGACATCGGGGTGATAACGAATCCCCCCTTTGCCGGGACCGCGGGCGATGTTGTGCTGCACCCGATACCCTTCAAAGACACGCAGCGATCCATCGTCCATCTTGACGGGAATCGAGACGATCATCTGGCGCTTGGGCGACTTCAGCAGCGCCTGCATCCCCTCATCCAGGTTGAGATACCGAGCGGCTCGGTCAAACTGAATCTGCGTGATCTCAAACGGATTGAGATTCTCTTCGACCTGCATGGCGTCCTTTCTCCTCCCCTCATGAAGGTAAGTATGATGCCCGATGAAACTCACTTCTTCCGCGATGGAGGAAAGGAGAGCACCATTTCATCCGGTCGAATCATGTGCAATTCTTCTCGGGCGATCCGTTCGATCACCTGCGGATCGTTCTTGAGGGCGTGGATTTCCTCCCGAAGCCGCTCGTTTTCTCTTTGCAGCCGTTTCACCTCGGCTTCGATCTGTTCGTACTCGGCGCGGGCCTCCCGATATTCCGCCCGCGTGCGCAGGATGGCCGTGCCACACAGACCCACGACCAGGACGATGATGAGAGCCCAGCCCAGTGTATGCAACCATGATGATGAGGACCGTTTCCGTGCGGGCTTAATCGAGCGCGAATGTCCGACCGTGTTCAAGGAGCACCTCCAGATCCGCTTCTGATGTCGCTTCCGCATAGCAACGAGCCACCGGCTCGGTGCCTGAGATCCTGAGCAGCAACCACGACTCGTCCTCGAAAACGAACTTGACCCCGTCGGTCCGATCAATTTTCACCACGCGCCGTCCGAAGACGTCTTCCGGTAAATCCCCCGATAGCTTCTTTCTCAATCGGCGTTTTGCTTCTTCATCCAGTTCAATCTCGATGCGTCGGCTGACCAGCCGTCCATCGGTGCGGTAGAGACGCTCGAGTAAGGAAGTGAGACTCATCCCGGTTCGCGCCACCGCCTCGACGGCCAGCAGACAGGCGAGGATGCCATCTTTCTCGGGGTAATGTCCGTGGATTGACAATCCGGCGCTTTCTTCGCCGCCGAGGATGATTTTCCCCTGCCGGAGAAGTTCTCCAATGTACTTGAACCCCACCGGCGTTTCATACACGGGACGCTGGCGGCGACGGGCCACCCGATCTACTTGATGAGATGTCGCCACGCTGCGGGCGACGCCCCCGGTCCAGGGTCGCGTCTCGCACAGGTAGTCAAACAGCAGGGCGATAAGTTGATTGGGCGAGATGAATTCACCCTGATGATCCACGATGCCGAATCGGTCGGCATCGCCATCGGTCGCCACACCGAGATGGCACCGATTGTCCCGAACGCAAGAGGCCAGCTCGCTGAGTCTTTCTTCAGATGGCTCCGGAGCCCGGCCTCCGAACAGAACGTCACGGGAGTCGTGAAGAACGATGACCTCCGCGCCAGCCTCGCGCAAAGCCTGATCCAGGTAATGGCGAGCCGTTCCCCACAACGGATCCACCGCGACCCGCAACTGCGCCCCGGCGATGGCGGTATAATCAATCTTCGCGGCGAGATCTCGCAGATACCCCTGGCGCGGGCTGTACTCGGTGATCCGACCTCCCGATCTCGATGGCGGGGATGATTCGCCCGCTTCCAACCGTTCAACCTCTTGTTCGATCTGGCGGGTCACCTCCGGCAGAGCCGGAGCGCCCGTCGCCGTCGAGAACTTGATCCCCTGATATTCCGGCGGATTATGGCTGGCGGTGATGTTCACCGCCCCGAGTGCGCGTTCGGCCAAAATCGCATAGGCCACTGCCGGCGTGGGAACCGGCTCCGTACAGAGAAGGACCTCAAACCCCGCGTCGGCCAGCACGCGGGCGGCGTGCGCGGCAAAGTCTTCGGCGAGAAATCGCGTGTCATAGCCGACGATCACTTTTCCCCTGCCCTCTTGCCGCTGGAGATAAACGGCGATAGCCTGGACGACCCGCGCGACGCGATCAAATGTAAAATCCTCCGCGATGATCGCGCGCCAGCCCGAGGTCCCGAATGCAATGCGGCTCCGGCTCACCGCGTCTCCTCCCTCAACAGATTGCCCTTACGGGGCCCTATGCCCCACACCGTAGGCCTCCTCGATGACCGTCATGAATCGCCGACTGATGATATGTCCTCATCTTACGGTCGGAAGCCGGGAATATCAAACGAGACGCCGAAGACGATGCCCGCGGTCGGGCTGAAGGACGTCAGTCCTTTGACGCCGGCAACGTCCCAGCGAAGTCCTCCGGCGCGGAGTCGAAGGCCGAGTCGCGCCTGTCCCTGCGATTCGGTGCCGAGCGGAGCGCGCTGTCGCGTGTTGGCGCGACCGTTGACTTCGCCGACCAGATCAACTCGATTCGTTACGGGATAGAGGCCGGCCAGACCGTAGACCAGCACGTCGTTTTGTTGAAATCGTTCCAGCGGCGCCGAGAGAATGCCCACGCCCAGATTCCCCCATATTTTCCCGCGACCCATTTGCTTCCCCACTAACAGGGCCGCGATCACATTGGTTTGATTCGTCCCGATGCCTCGGGATTGATCGGTGGTGGGCAGCTCCACACCGGCGCGAATGCCCAGAGCCGGCACGCGCGCCGTCTCGCGCCGGAGCAAAATTTTCGTCCAGAAGCTGAAATCACCGACATCATTCGTGCTTCCGGGTGAAGGGAGCCGCAGGGGAATAGCTGACGGACGGAATGACTCCTCGATGCCGAGAAAGTTCTGAATCGTTCCCTGAAGCTCAACTTCGACGTTGGATGAGAGTCCCCAATTGAGAGCAATCACGCCCAGTGCCGAGAGGTCTCCGCGCAATCCTGAGAGAGAGAACCGCTGATTCTGGAGAAAGTCAAAGCCGAGATCGAGGCGAATTCTCCCCGCCGGAACGATCTCGACATCTTCGGTGAGAAGCGGACGTTGCTGGGCACCGGCCGCACGAACCCCGCTCAGGAGCACGCCGATGAGGAGACCGAGAAGCCGACGTTGTCTGACGGGCTGCCTCATAGAGTTGCGTCCGCACCGTCCACCCGCACATCAGATCGAGCTCTCGCCTTCGAGCCCGTCGCGCCGTTGACCCTCATCACGGCGGCGGGATTCTACGCCACTTCGGTCAGCGAATCAAGGTTCCCGTTCGTCGCCAGCGGACGTGACGAAGTATGCTACTGAGGGGATTGCGGGAAAGCGCTGCCATGCGCTCGTCATAAGACCAATAGACGACCAAGGCTCGACCGACCACATTCTCTCGCGGAACCGTTCCCCAGAAGCGGCTGTCCTCGCTGTCATCGCGATTATCTCCCATGACGAAGAAGGAACCGTCAGGGACCGTGAACGGTTGCGTCACCGCATAGGTTCCACTCTCGTGAGCGCCGGACGCAAGATCGCCCGTCTCCAGCCGATAGGCGTCCCAGTAGACGCGGTACGTCGCCCCCGGTGGAGGCGGTTCATCCTTGACCAGCATCAAAGCGGAATCGGTCGCATCAATCCCGGGATTGCGGGCGAACACGCGATGTTCCGGCAGCTCCTGTCCGTTAATGTAGACGCGAGCGTTCCGCACCAACACCGTGTCCCCCGGCAATCCGATGACCCGCTTGACATAGTTGACTTCCGGGTTCTGGGGATATTTGAAGACGATCACGTCGCCCCGTCGCACTTCGCGGTAGGGGAGGATTTTGCCCCAAATGCCATGGGGCGCACCGGCAAAGATAAATTTGTTGACGAGCAGATGGTCCCCGATGAGGATGTTATTCTGCATCGAACCGGTGGGAACTTTTACCGCCTGAACGATGAAAGTCATGCCGAACAGAGCCATGATCACGGTGACGACCGCCGATTCGAAGTATTCTCGAAGAGTGGATTTCGACGGTTCGACCGAGGGAGGGGCTTCGGGAAGTGGCGGGGGCGTGTCGGGAGGAGTCTCAGATCGAGGGTCAACGATGCTCTCTTCGGTCATAGCGCGATTCCTTCCTCTTGTTTCCACTCAACATCTCGGTCGTTCGACGTCCGTGTCAGATGCGGGGACAGAGAGCGATGAAGGGAGCAACTCCTCGGTTACCACTTCGGGAGCGGCTGTCACCTGACCCTGAATCAACCATTGCTCGATCTTCTCCAGTTGGGCGAATGCCAGGCGGGCCGCCTGCTGATGAGCGACCTTCAGTGAGCGCCCTCGTCCGTAGGCGATCACCCGATTCCCCACGCTCAGGCTGATGTGAAACGTGCGGGCATGAGCCGGACCTTCGACGGAGAGGACCTCATAGGCCGGAGGCGGCAAACCCCGCGCTTGCAGCTCTTCCTGCAAGGCCGTCTTGTAATCCAGCCGCTCCGTATCTTCAGGACGGAGGCTCAACATGACCTCCTGAAACTGCTCGCGCAGGAATCGCTCCGCTGCTTCGATCCCTCCATCCAGATAGATCGCGGCGATCAATGCCTCATAAGCATCCACCAGCAAGGTGCGCTTGCGCCGCCCGCCGGTTTTTTCCTCGCCCCGGTTCAACCGCAGATAGTCGCCCAGATGAATGCGCTCGGCATGAACGTGAAGGTTGTCGGCGCTGACGAGGAAAGCTTTCGCCTTCGACAGCCGGCCTTCGGATAAGGTGGGGAAAAGTTCCAGCAACCAGGCACTAACGAGGAACCCCAGAATTGCGTCTCCGAGAAATTCCAGGGCTTCATTATCGGCGAGCGCCGTCTGTCCCATCTCATGGGCGTAGGACCGATGGGTCAACGCCCGCTCCAAATACGTGCGATTCTTGAACCGATAGCCGATGATGTTCTCCAGCTCGCCGAGGTCTGGTCGCTCACCCGTCATGATCACTCACACGGAGAGGGAATACGACAACGCCGGCCCTATGTCGTTGGCTTGTACTTCTTGATCAAATCCTCAAGACCATCAGTGGTGTTATTGTGCCGATACTTGTAGAACCCTTCGAGCGTCGCCCGGGCCACCTGCCCGAGGGCTTGAAACCGTGCATCGCTCTCGGAGAGGGCCACGACACGGGCATAGATCTCAATCATCTTGTCCACGACCTGATCCACTTCCTCCAGGAGTTTCTTCCCCGCCTCGGCTACTTTCTCCTCTGCCGTGAGCTTGTCGTAGCTTTCCTGGAGCCTTTTATATTGTCCCAGCTTATACGATTCGGCGATAAGGAACGGCGTCACCGGATCCTTCGGATCAAGTTCAGCAGCTTTGGTCAACGACTCGATGGCTGCCTCATACTCCCCCTTGTTATGCTGGAAAAGACCGAGCCCCTGATAGAGCAGGCCGAGGACTTTGGGTTTTTCTTGCTCCCATCGAGCCGGGTCAACACCGGGAGGCGCGGAACCGCCTTTGACTACATCGAGCGCTTTCTGAGCGTACAGAAGCCCCTGTTCATCGTACTTTTTGTTCCCCCCTTTAGAAGCCTCCGCTGCGGTCACGGCCAGATAGTAGGTGACACCGAAGTTATTGGGATCCGCCTTCAGAACGTCAGCGCCGATCTCAAAGGCTTTATCCAGATTGTTCGTCTGGATATACCAGAAGACCAGTTGCTGCTTGGCCCGCGGAGCCAGGACGCTGTTGGGATACTTGGCGAGAAATTCCTCAGCAATGCGAATGGCTTCGGCCAACTTCCCTTCGCCTGCCGGACGGAACATCGCGTTGAAGGCCTCGGCTTCCTCTCGTGTATAGGCGGGCTGCTGGCCACTCACACTACCGACCAGGAGCCCAACAAGGAGTAGACTCGTGACCACTGCCAGCCAAGGGTGTTGTCCCCATCGCTTCATTAGACAGTCCTCCTGCTGGTTAGGATTGGTGCAACTCTCAATGCTGTTTTTGATCAAACGCTCCCAAGCGAATGCCATTGATTCAATCGGCGGTCGGAATCAGGCACTTCATGGACCCTCTTCTGACCAACCCGGCCTGATTTTAAGACAAACCTCCAGCGAGCACAAGGGTAAGGCCGCAACCGCTCGAAGGCAGCAAATCCTGGGTAGGAATGGCCCGAGAGCGCGACAGGAACAGGCGGCAGTTTGTGTTCGCCTCCATCGGTCATCCCTCCTGCCTCTCCTGGCACAGGTCACCAAGGAAAGCCGGTACAGACCTTTCTCTCGCATACCCCTCTCACTCCACAAGATAAAAAAGCATCAGGTCTCCGCTCTGCTCCGATGCAAAACAATCGCGGTAACGACAAGCAGCAGCCCCAGGATGACTCCGGCTTCAAACCCCATATCGGTCAGGGTGAGCATCGAACGGGCGTATTGAATTTGACCCGTTGCCCCGCTGGTGGTCGCTCGTGCAAGTGCTTCCTGATAGTGGTGACTCGCGGCCAAACTGACAAAACCGAGGATGATTGTGGAAACGCCGCTCAAGACCATTCGCAAGGTTCCTCGGCGCTTCTGCGCCTCCAGCAGACGGCTGTGGCTCAGGCCATACCAGGCGTAGATCAACAATCCGACGGCGAGCCATACCCCGAATCGCACCCAGGTGATGCGGGGGAGGCTGATCATCAGATAGAGGCAACTGAAAATTCCCAGAAGCGGCACCGCGGGCACCAGAGGAGCCTTGAACGGGCGCGGCCGCTCAGGATCGGTGTGGCGAAGGATAATGACACCCGCACAAACGAGCACAAAGGCGAAGAGTGTTCCAATATTGGTCAGTTCCGCGGCATCGCCGATGTCCACGAACGCTGCCGGGACTGCGACGAAGATTCCCGTCAGGATGGTCGTCAGGTACGGCGTTTTGAATCGTGGGTGAACCGAAGCAAATCGCGCGGGCAACAATCCGTCACGGGACATGGAAAAGAAGATGCGCGGCTGACCCATCTGGAAGACGAGCAAAACTGACGTCGTCGCCATCACCGCCCCAAACGCCACAATCCCCGCAGCCCAGTTCAAATCCAGCGTCCGCAGCGCCAGCGCGAGAGGCTCGGCAACCCCAAGTTCCTTGTAGGAGATCAACCCGGTAAGAACGGCGGCGGTGACGACATAGAGAATCGTGCAAATGGCCAGCGACCCGATCATCCCCAGCGGCAAATCTCGCTGGGGATTTTTCGTCTCCTCGGCCGTGGTCGAGACGGCATCGAAACCGATGTAGGCGAAAAAGACGAGCGCTGCCCCCGTCATGATCCCCTCCCAGCCATTCGGAGCAAATGGCCGCCAGTTCTCCGGCTTGACGTAGACAAAGCCCACGATGATGAAAAACACAAGAACGAGCAGCTTCACTCCCACCATGATGGCATTGAAGCGAGCGCTCTCCTTGACTCCGATGACCAGGATCACGGTGAGCAGGGCGACGATGCCAAATGCGGGCAGATTCACAATGAGCGGCACTCCGAAAAGCTTCGGCGCATGAGCGACGATCTCCGGCCGATGGATGCCGACATTGTAACTGACCGTGAGCCACTGCCAGTTGGGGGGGATCTCCAGACCCAATCCCCGCAGAAGCTCGATGAAATACCCCGACCAGCTCACGGCGACAGCAATATTGCCGACGGCATATTCGAGAATGAGATCCCAGCCGATGATCCAGGCGACCAGCTCGCCGAGCGTCGCGTAGGCATAGGTGTAGGCGCTCCCCGAAATAGGGATGAGCGAAGCGAATTCAGCATAACACAGCGCACAAAAGCCGCAGGCGATTCCCGTGAGAATGAAAGAGACGATCAATCCCGGACCGGCTCCCGGTCGGAGGACTTCGCCCGTCACAGGATCAACCGTCCCGGCAGCCGCCGTGCCCGTCAGGGCAAAAATTCCCGCTCCGATGATGGCTCCCACGCCCAGCGCCGTCAGATCAACAGCCGTCAGCGCCCGTTTGAGCGAATACTCCGGCTTCTCGCTCTCGCGGAGGATCGAATCAACGCTCTTGACGCGAAAAAGCTCCTTGAACATGCATCCTCCAAGAGTGTGCCGCAGGCCGTCCAGCATCGCGCCGCCACGGCGAGCTGGAAAGTCTGCGCCCTCGTTTTACTGCTCCCGGACATGCCTGCACACCACGCGATGGGGCGAAAAGGAACGCTCCTCAAGACGAGTTATCGCGCTCCTCATCGCTTCCCCTCCGTCGGGACAGCGAGACGATAGCCGAGTCCATGCCACGAAGTCAAACATCCTTCCACCACTCCGTGAACACCCCCGCCTCATCCCCTGGACGGGCTGATTTCTTGTAACCAGCGCTTCCCCACGTCAGGCGCTCAACCCGATGGTGCCCCGACGCCCCTCGGGCAAAGGGAGTATTACCGGTGGCGTGCAATTCGTATCGGCTTCCCCCGCATGAGAAGGCGCGAGAATTTTTCAAACTCACGCTCGATGGAGTGTGTCTCAAATGGTGACGAGTTGCTTAGAACGAGGGGGGCGGGCCATAAGATCGGGACGATGCATGTCGGCGTTTATTCTGAGCGACCTTTCAGAGTGGGGTTTGCAGCCTGCTGACACACGCCTTCCCGTAGCATCGCCCTTCGGCCATGCGAGGGATCAGCAGCAGGGCGGACGGACATGCTCAGAAGCATGAGCTACATTTTCGGGGGTGACGATGAAAGGCCTCATTAAGCGCGACGCTGCAACACGGAAGGTCGGCTCCGGGATACTTTTTCTGTTCCTCATCGAGAGCCCGCTGGGTGGAGAGACCTTGCTGCCTCCGGGAGATGCATACGCCTTCGGCGAGACCACGGTCAACCGGCAGGGCATTTCAACGATTCATCGAGCAGAATATCGGATCTGGGCGAGCAGTATCCGGAGCGGCTGCAACCAAAGAAAGAGTCCCCCCGCCCATGAAAAGCGCCCACTGATGATTGATCGGTGGGATCCCTTCATCCCGCGTCAATTTTCTGAAGAGTTGGTCATGGTGCCGAGCAATACCAAGAAACGATTGAAAAATTCGGGAGCGCGCATTTACAGCGGGTCCGGCTTTCTCTCCCGCCGAGCACGGGAGACGTCCGCTACCGGGATATTTCTTGAGGAATCGCCCATATGCTCATGCGCGCTGCGAAGAAGGAAAAGGCGTTTACTAACGGATGAAAAGGCCAGCCGAAGAATGATCCATTGAACCCTTTCATCCGCTGGAGATGATTCCCAAGGGAGGACATTTATGAACACCCTCATGCGAATCGGTTGTCTCACGGCAACGGTCTTGTTGGGAGTACAAGCTCCGATTGTCAGCACGCGTGAAACGGGTCGCGCCGAACCCGTCTTACTTTTCGGCATCGGGATGCACATCGAGCCGCTGGGTCGAACGGCTCAAGGCTACGGCAGCGGCGGAGCCGATTATCGCCAGGGGTCGCTCTTTGAGCGCCACGTGCAAGACATTCTCACCGTAGCGAGGATGATCGAAGCCCACGGCGGGCGCATGACCGTTCAGGCGCAATCGCCGTTCACCCAGGTTGCGACCGAACGAGGCAACACCATTCTCGCCGATCTTGAGGCCCGGGGCCACGAGATCGGTCTGCACTTTCACGAGGATGCCCATCTCGGAAGGAACCCGGAGCAGCTTGCCGTCGAGACCTGGTGCGCCGTGATGCAACAGGAGATCGGACTCATTCATCAAGCGGGCGTGAAGAATCGCATTCGCTACTGGAGCGGGGGCAATCTCTATCCGGGACTGCTGGGAGCGGCATCTTGCGCCGGACTTGAAGTCAACAGCGACTGGAAGAATCCGAGAACTCAACGTACAGACCCTTCGCTTTTGGGAGTGAATCCCTGGCGTCCGACGGGCGGCCCGAGCGAGAACGACCTCTCGGCCTTTGCCACGCACAATCCCAACGGGAAGATCGTCTTCTTGCCCGAGGGCATGTATGACCCGGAGGAGTTCGCGCGCAAGCGCGAGATCATCGCTCAGGGAGGAGATCAGGCGTGGTTCGAGGTGCTGCGCGAGGCATTAGAAAGCTCGCTCGCATCAGCGAGAGCCGATCGAGTCAACGTCTTTCACTTCACGGTCCATCCGGGAGAATTTCGCGGTGATTCCAATCGTCCCTTTGGCGCCATCGAGGATTTTCTCACCCGCGTCGTAGACCCGCTCGTCGAGCAGGGACGTGTGCGCTGGGCGACGTTTTCGCAGATGACCGATGAGTTCATCGAGTGGGAAGAGACGCATCCGGGCGTTGACCCACGCTCTTCATCAGCAGCGATGGCCGCCACCGTATCCACAACCACGAACATACGGGCCACCCCCCGTGCTGTTCAGAAACAAGCCTCACCCTCACCGGCAGGCTACATAACGTTTGCCATCAACGTGCATGACTGGCGGAACATTGACGAGAGCGCCAACACGTTGCTGCGATTGATCAGCATCTTTGAAAAATACGGCGTGCGTGGGGATTTCTATCTGACCGAACCGATGGTCTACGCCTATGCTGAACGTCGTCCCGAGGTCATCACCCGGCTCAAAGAGAGTGGCATGACCATTAGCTATCACGTCCGCCCGCCGCACGCGCTTTACGTGGGGTTCGATCAGGCGTTGCGTGGGCTGAGCGGGCAGGCGTTGACCGAAGCCCTGCGAGAGTATGAGACGTACAGGCTCGATCTGGCCACCGGCGGATTACTGCGCGACCAGCCCGGCGGCTACAGTTTCGTGGCGCAAACGTTCGGTCGCCCACCGGTGGTCGTGGGCGCGCCCAACAACAATCCCACCATCAAGACGGCGGCCTTGCGAGTTTACAAAGAGCTGGGCGCGCAGATGGCCGTGATTTATCACGAATGCTGCGCTGATCCCGATCAACCGTTTGAATATCGGGACGGATTGCTTGTGCGACCGAGCGATTTCAGCATCACGCGCTGGTCGGTGTCAGGTGGGCCACAAGAGGCCTTCTGGTGGAACATGCTCCAGAGCCGCTATGCAGCCGAGTACAATCCGACGAACTATTTGAAGAAGAAGCTGAGTGAATGGAGCGGGTCGCGTCCCCCATTTATCACCGCGCTCATTCACGAGAATAATTTCTCGCGGCAAGGCCCGGAAAGCTGGACGCTCGTCTACTACGCGGATCGAGAGCGAACCCGGCCGCTCATCCCCCCGTTTGATTTGAATGCGCCGGACCTGTCTCGCCCCCGATCGCCCGAGGAACAAGAAGCAATCTGGGCGGCATACGAGCAACTGGTCGCCTATGCTGCAGCCAACCTGCGCGTGGTCACTTCGGAAGATATCGTAGCGATGGCCGATGAAAGTATGGTCAACGAGAATACGAGCAACGAGCAGGCGTTGAGCGCCCCTGCCCCTGCAAACAACGCCGCGACCGCCTCATCGAGCCAGACTCAAGCGGGCCGCGTTGATCGAGATGTCACCTATTGCACCGTGGGCGATGTGGCCTTGAAGATGGACATTTACTATCCTGCGGCCAGTCGTGGTCCGGCGCCGGTTGCCGTCTACGTCCACGGCGGCGGCTGGACGACCGGCGACAAAGCCCGCGGCGAGGGCGTGCGAGACATCCCCGAGCTTGTTGCTCGCGGTTATCTTGTGGCCGCCGTCAACTATCGCCTGGCGCCGCGCTACAAGTTCCCGGCGATGATTCAAGATGTCAAGTGCGCTGTGCGATTCTTGAGAGCGAATGCCAGGCGATACAACATCAACCCCGACAGGATCGGGGCGTGGGGTGGCAGCGCCGGTGGGCACCTGGTTGCGCTCCTGGGAACCGCCGACGAAACGGCAGGCTGGGATGTCGGGCAATATCTTGACTACTCCAGCCGGATACAAGCCGTCGTTGATATGTTCGGCCCAACAGACCTGACGGCGATTTTCGACGGAGCGAACCCGCGTCTGCTGGAGCAGGTCTTCGGCACAACGGACCGCACTTCTGAGGCGGTCCGACGCGCCAGCCCCGTGACGTGGGTTTCTCGGGACGATCCGCCCTTTCTCATCTTACACGGCGAGCGTGATCCGCTGGTGCCGCCCAGCCAGTCACAGATCTTTTACGACAAGCTTGTCCAGACGGGTGTGCCCGCCACGCTAGTCATGGTGAAGAACGCCGGCCACGGGTTCGTCCCGATGGGCGGGCCCATCAGCCCGACTCGCGATGAGCTGACCAGGATGATCGCCGACTTCTTCGATCGGTATCTGAAGAAAATGCCAGCCAGCAACGATCGGTACGGCGTCAGTCAGGGAGCCCATCGCGATAGCGTTCTCATGCCGCGCTCATTCGAGCTGGCGGCTCAGGCGGGTATCGGCTGGGTGCGCTTTGGCATCTGGTACAGCCTTGTCAATCCTAGCCCCGGCGTCTTTCGCTACGAGGAGTCGGGGTTCGATGCTCAGGTAGCAGGGGTTCGACAACGGGGCCTTCAGATTCTGGGTCAGCTCGGTTTCGCGGCTCCCTGGAATACAACGGCTCCATCCGGTTTGCCTCCAGGCGCTGACCCGCTTCACTTCCCGCCCCGCGATCTGCGAGCCTGGGCCGATTATGTCAGTCAAACCGTCTCGCGCTACAAGGACGAGATTCAATACTGGGAGGTCTGGAACGAGCCGGACCTGCGCGGATTCTGGGCGGGCACAGCAGCTCAGTACGCAGAACTCCTGGCCGTGACCTACGATGCCATCAAACGGGCCAATCCCGATGCCAAAGTGGTCCTGGGAGGGCTCGCTCTCGGTGGACCACCTCAACAGCTCAATCGAAATTTCCTGACCGAAATCCTCAACGACGCTCGGTATCCGGCTGCCCGATACTTTGACATCATGAATTTCCACCACTACGGGTCGCGGGAGGAAGCGCGACAGAGGATGGACGATGTGCGCGCGGCCCTGCGTCAGGCAGGCGCTTCAAACAAGCCCATCTGGATCACGGAGACGGGCTATTCGAGCGATCCCTCCCAACAGAACGATCCCAACTATCGGGGATTAGAGGGACAGGCTGAATGGCTTCGTGACATGATTCCCTATTTGCTTGAACTCGGGGCCGAGAAGGTCTTCTGGTATCGGCTCTACGATTACCCTGCCGACTTCAACCAGGATGTCGGCGCGCGCTACCACGGGCTGATTGACAACCAGGGGAATCCTAAGCCGGCCTACTTCGCCTACAAGGAGTTGATTCAAGCTACTACCTCGGTAACCGATTCAACAGAATCACCGCCTGGCGAGCGTCCAGGCGTTCATAATGTTGAGGGCTTACTCAGTGGAGAGGATTTTCGACTGCAGGCTGGAAGGCTGTCCAACAAAGGAAAAAGGAGGTGGAAAAAATGAGGCGGTTATTTTTTATCACGGTTGCGTTCCTTGCTACAGGGATGGTGGCAGGGTTTGCTGGCCGTGATGGATTTGCAGGCAGTGAACTGGTGCAGAGTCCCTCCTTTGCGGCCGATCGCTTTGCCATCCACCCCTTCATTCACGTGAGCTATCCGAGAGAGGCCAAAGTGTATCTCTTTGATGCGGCGCAGCGCACAGGCAAGCGGCTGATGCGGCAGGATTTTGCCCTGTATGATATTGAGCCAGAGGAAGGTCACTTCCAGTGGCGTAATCAGGATGAAAACGTGCAGATGGCCACAGAGCGAGGGCTCGAACTTCTGGGCACGTTGGGCTATGCCGCACCCTGGATTGCCGATCCGCGCAGTCCCAATCGCTACCACGCGCCCATTGATCCCGCCAAGCTTGAGGCTTTTGCCACCTACGTCCGGGAAACGGTGAAGCACTACCCGCAGGTGCGCTACTGGGAGATTTGGAATGAACCCAACCAGGAGCGCTACTACCGGAGCACACCCCAAGACTATGCCAAACTCCTCAAAGTCGCCTACCAGGCAGTCAAACAAGCCAACCCGAATGCCAAGGTGCTCTTCGGAGGTGCCTACGGGCTTGAGGTGGGAGGCCCGGACTGGGTGCGGCGGGTGCTGACCGATCCGGAAAACCCCGGACGAGAAAACTACGACATCGCCAATTTTCACCTGCGCGGTTCTTTGCAAAAAGTGGAGGCGGAACTCAACGCCATCTTGACCGTCTATCGAACCTATGGGAAGCCAAACGCCCCACTGTGGATCACGGAGTTCGGCTACCCGGCTTCCCCTCGTCATCAACAAGACCCGCAATACCGGGGGACGGACCTAGAGAGCGGCGAGCAGGCGCAAGCCGAATACTACAAGGTGGCCTTGCCCATGCTTCTTGAAAACGGCGTGGAAAAGGTCTTTGTCACCCTGCGGGATTTTGAAGCCGATGGCAACACTGTGTGCAGCATGGGCGATGTCAGTCCGTTTTGCAGTGAGGGCCTGGTGACGTTTTCGCTGCAAAGCGCTTCGGGGCGAGACCGCCCAGCCATGGCCGTCTATCAATCCTTCGGTCGAGCAAGCGAGGAGAGCAGCCCTTACGGTGTCAGTCTCGGAGCCGTGCGGGACAGTGTTATCATGCCCCAGGCGATCCGACTTGGTGCCCAGGCTGGTATCGGCTGGTTGCGCATGGGCATCTGGTACGCCTTGCTCAAACCCACGGTTGACTCGCCCTACCGATTTGAAGAAGCTGGCTACGACGCGCAAATTGCCGGGACGCGGTCTGCGGGTCTCGAGATCCTGGCCACCCTGGCTTTTCCGCCTCCCTGGAACAGCACCGCACCGCCCGATCCTCCGCCAGGCGTGGATCCTACACATTTTCCACCCCGGAACCTGCGAGCCTGGGCCGATTACGTCTTCCAAACGGTCTCGCGCTACAAAGACCAAATCCATTACTGGGAAGTCTGGAACGAGCCCGACCTCCAAGGATTTTGGCACGGCACCCCAGAGCAGTATGCGGAGCTTCTGGCTGTGTCCTATGATGCCATCAAGCGGGCAGATCCACAGGCTAAGGTCCTGCTCGGTGGGATCGCCATGAGTGAGACGGAAACTGAACCTTTCCTTACGGGGATCTTAAGTGACCCCCGCTATCCGGCAGCCCGATACTTCGACATCATGAACGTGCACAGCTACTCTCCCAAGGAGATCGCCAAGCAGAAGTTGGAAGCTGTACGTCGAATCCTGGCTGAGCACGGTGCCGCCGACAAGCCCCTGTGGATGACTGAAACGGGCTATTCGAGCGATCCGTCCTTGCAAAAGGACCCACGCTATCAAGGGCCGGAAGGTCAGGCCCAGTGGCTGCGCGATATGATTCCTTTTGCACTCAACGAACTGGGGGCTCAAAAGGTCTTCTGGTTCCAGCTCTTTGACTATCCCGATGATTTCACCGGTGACTTCCAGTTCCGCCACCACGGCCTGATTGACAACCGGGGCAATCCGAAGCCAGCGTACTTCGCCTACAAGGAGCTGATCACTGCGGGCACCGGCACGCAATCTCACAGAGAAGAGCACCATGGACGAGAGCGACGATGAAGAGACATGACGATGGCACGTGTCGCCAGCACTTGTCCCGTCCAGGTTGCGGCAACTGCTAGCACAGAGACTTTGGGAAGAAACGTCCTGCAAGTTAAAGGCTGTGCCACATCAATTGCAGACGAGGAGGTGCAAGATGATGACAAGCATGATGAAAAAGTTTCTCAATCGCATCATCCTGGTGGCGATGGTCACAACGGGAGCGTTTGGCGGGGTGCCGCAGACTTTATCCCAGTCTTCGGAACCCATCACGCCTCCGCCATACACCTACACGACCAGCCAGATTAAGCTCGAACGCACTGTCTCTGCCAATGGCTACGTCCTCGAGTGGTATCGCAACATGGCCTACACCTGTTCGCGCCGGGGCTATTACACCTTTGTGATTGCTTATCGGCAAGGAGTTCCCCCTTCGATGCCACAGGCGCTATGGGTTCGGCTGCACGGCGGCGGGCTGGGGGCCTATGGCCCTGGCGGCACGTACTTGCCAACGGCGTACTGCGCCGGACCCGGCACACCCTGCTACCTCGACGAAGAGAACCTGGAAAGCCTGGCTAGTCACCTGCAAGAACGGGGCCTCATGAAGAACGTGGCCGCGCATGGAGGCTTCCGCTTCTTAGTCCCCTCGATGTGCGATCACGACATGTACATGGGCATAGGAGATGTCGAAGAGCCGTACAATCCCAACACCGACGCCAACGGACAGCGCCCGCGAGCCGATGGCTTTCTCGCATTGCGCTCGGCGCTGGAGTACACGCGACAAAAATATGCGACGACGCACATATTCGTGCACGGGACGAGCGCCGGATCGGTGGGCGCGCTCAACCTCGCCAGTATGCTCGCCGCCGCCGAGCATCAAGCGATCAGCGGCGTGATCGCCGACAGCGGTGCAGTCAGCGATCTCTCGGACCTCTTGGCGCAAGCCGGATGTGGCGACAAATACGATCCCCAGGTGCTGGAGCTGTTCCGGGCCAAAATGGGAGCAGTTTCTGAGGCGATGATCACCCCGGATCGAGTGATCAACGCCGGGATGATGCGGACGCCCATCTATGCCTTTTTCAATACGCACGATCAGGTCTACGACTGCCCTCCCGATGATCAGGTGACGATCACCGATGCCCAGGGGCGGACCTACACGGGCAGCGGGGCGCAGCTCACCTACAGGAGACTCACTGATGCGATCAAAGGAGCCTCCACCGAGTACAAAGCAGTGGCGCGGGTGCATGAGGTCTGTGCGGGTCAAGATCGCGAGTCGTCGCTGCCGTGCAGCGTGCACATCCCGACCTTCTTCGCTAGCTCTGAGCTTGGGGGCGACCGCTATAAGAACGGCGAAGACTACAATGCCGTGATCATGCGGTGGGTAGAAGAGCGACTCCAGGATCCCATCCCGGCCAGCAACGATCGGTATGGCGTGAAGCTAGGGGCGTCGCGCGATGCTATCGTCCTGCCCCGTGCGATCCAGCTCGCAGGGCAGGCGGGCATTGGCTGGATTCACTTTGAAATCCACTACTCCCATGTGAATCCTGCGCCCGGCGTGTTTCGCTACGAAGAGTCGGGCTACGATGCCCAGGTAAGGAAGGTTCGTGAGCAGGGTTTGCAGATACTGGCAATGCTCGGTTTTTCCGCTGACTGGAACACAACCGCGCCGGATAACCCACCACCGGGCTTGGACCGCTGGGACTACCCACCGCGGGATTATCGGGCCTTTGCTGAGTATGTTTTTCAGACCGTCTCGCGCTACAAAAACGATATCAAGTACTGGGAGGTGTGGAACGAGCCTGACCTCCCCGGTTTTTGGGCGGGCACCCCAGCCCAGTACGCGGAGCTTTTGGCGGTCACTTACGATGCTGTTAAACGCGCTGATCCTCAGGCCAAGGTTTGCTTGGGGGGATTGAGCCTCGGTGGTTCTCGCGTTGACCCTGATTTCCTCACCAAGATTCTTTCGGATCCCCGTTACCCGGCTGCTCGGTACTTCGATGTCATCAGCTTTCACGTTTTCGGTTCGCCTGACTTTCGTGAGGAAGCATCCAGGAGGATGAACTACATCCGCAATGCCCTCGCCCAGGCGGGAGCTGCCGACAAGCCCATCTGGATCACGTCAGCGGGCTACTCCAGCGACCCTTCCGAGCAGAAAGATCCCAACTACCAGGGGCTGGAGGGACAGGCTCAGTGGCTTCGTGACCAGATTCCTTACCTGTTAGGCCTGGGGGCGGAAAAGGTGCTCTGGTTCAATCTTTACGACAGGCCGGACATGGAGGGTTTCCGTTACTACGGTCTCATGGACAACCAGGGCAATCCCAAGCCCGCCTACTTCGCCTACAAGGAATTGATTCAGTCAGTCTCGTTGGCGCGACCGCCCGCCGTCACAAAGCAGCAAATGTCCTTCGGAAACGATGAGACTGTGAAGTTCACCAGCGGATGAAAAGTGCCGACGGATGCTTTCGATGAAAACACGGGAGCGCCCGCCTCCGGCGGGCCTGGCCTTTGCGCCGACAAGCACGCCCAGGCGGCGCTCTTCCAGAGGGACATGAAGTCATGAAGCTGAGAATGAGAGTCACGACCCTCAGGCCCCTGGTGTTTGCCCTCGCGCTCAGCGTGGGCATCGCTCGCATGCTGAGGGGGACAGCAGTGGCTGATTTCCCTACAATCACCGTGGGACTTCGGCCCAGCGCGGAGAATGATTCCGCAACGCACATTGCGCTCGGCTCACAGCAGCCGGACAAGGATCTCAGTCAAGACCTTGAGTTCAAACGACCGCCTCTGACGGACCAGGGAGATTTTGTCAGACGCTTTTTGAAGAGGCATCGGCGGCAGACCACGGGTGATAAAGTCTAATCTTCGTTGAAGAGGTGAGACTGCGAGACAGGAAGAAGACAAGACGACATGAGGTACGCGATCAAATCATTCAGTCTTAGCCTGATGCTGCTCAACGTTGCTTTGGGCGGATGCATCAGTAGCCCTGTGGTAGGTGGAAATAACAGAGAGAGCGGAGACAGTAGCGTCTTTCCTAACCCGGCCAGGCTCTACACGAAATGGAACTCGTGGAAGGATTCGGTGGAGTGGTCTCAGGAAGACAAAGAGAATGCCGTCCGCTATACGGAAGTGATCTTTGCCGTCCCCCTCGGCGAGATCGAGCACATGCGCCAGCTCAAGCACGCCCTCAATCCAAATGTAAAACTCCTCCGCTACATCAACATCTGGCCCCGGGGCGCAGAAAAGTTAGCCGATTACACAGACCGGATGCTGATCCACCGCGATTGGCCCAATCAGAACGGCGTTATCCTTAGATTCCGAAGCCTTGAAGATGAGTGCGGTCGTGACATTGTGGATGTCTCGCGCCGGGAAACACGGGAGGAAATGGCACGAGTGATCGAGATTTTGCTCGATCCCCAGGGCGAATACCGCTACGACGGCATCTTCTTTGATCTGTCTGCTTGGGAAGCACTGTGGTATGAGGTCTCAGCTTTGGACGTGACCTTGCCCGGTGACCCGGAGTGCAAACCGATCCGCAGAAGCGACAAGAACGCTCCTTTTGTCACAAACGATTACTACCATAAGTCAGCCGATTTCCTGGTGGCGTATCACAAATTCCTCAGAGAGCGCGCCATCGGGGAGAAGATGCACATCTTCAACGGGATGCCCAATGAGCCTGACGATTGGGCTTTCGCTCCGCCAGGCTTTCAAAACAGCGACTTTTATCTGAGCCAGTATCTGGACACCGCCCGAGTGGACGGCGGGCAGATGGATACAACCTTTGTTCATGGGCAAGGTAAGGCAACGGAAGAGAGATGGCTGTTTCAGTTGGAGATGATGCGGAGATTTATCACGCACGACCCGCCGAAATACTTTCTGGCGAAGGTGCACAGTGAAGACGATGACAAGCTGGAGTATGGCTTTGCCTCGTATCTGCTCGGAACAGACGGTCGCCATGCGCTGTTTGGGGCAATGGGAAGGGCGGATTGGGACACCAACCCAATTATGAGAGCGCCCCTGGGAAATTTCGTGGGAGACTATCAGCCGATAGCAGGGCTTTCGTATGTGTTTCAGCGGCAGTTTGAAAACGGGATCGTCATCGTGAATGCCCATTCGAGTCTGGAGCAGATGGTCGTATTGCCGATAGGTCGGTATCAGGATGTGCGTCGAGGGACAATCCATCAGAGCGCCATCTCCATTCCCGCGCAGTCGGGGCGAATTCTGATAAAAATACAGTGAGAGGTGAACGAAGATGAATCGCAAGCTACCTATCTTTTTAATCACGCTGATCACTGTGGCCGTGAGTTGCGCCGTGCTAACAGTCTCGGGGTCTTCATCGGCAGCTCAGGCCACCGATGACTTCACTCCCTGCACTGGCTACGGCACTCCACCGCGCGGTGCAGCGGGCCAACTCGGCCCGTGGGCTAACCGACTCATGATTGCCTATTCCGACGACGGGCTCACTTGGACCCGCGCCAACCGCATCCTGTCGGACCAGGCCGACGTGCCCGACGCCATCGTGGACGACGACGGTGTGCTGCGGGTGTACTACGTCACCTGGTGTCCCCAGGAGGTCCACAACAAGACTGTGGTGGCCCTCTCGTCGGACGGCGGCCAGACCTGGAGATACCGCCGGGTGAGGATCAACGGGCTGGCTCCAGGCCAGCCTGACGCTGTGGACCCGGACATCGTCCGCACGCCTGATGGAAAGTGGCGGCTCTATTTCACCAGCGCGCCACCCGGCCCGGGCGGCGGCCCCCCACGCACCTACTCTGCCCTCTCCGACGACGGCTTCACCTTTCAACTCGAAGCAGGCTATCGCCTCTCCGTGGAGAGTAGGGGTGTCCTCGACCCGTCTGCGCTTTTGATCGGCGACACGTGGCACCTGTTTGCCGGGGGGCAGGTCACCACGCCCGGTGCCAACTGGCACGCTACTTCCACCGACGGCCTCAACTTCACTCGTCAGGCCGACTTCTCCACCGGCAATATGACGATGGCCAATGGTCTGGCCGTAGAGGGCGGCTACCGCTTTTACGGCTTCCGCTTGGCCGCTAACCCGCCGCCTCCACCACCAGCGATCCCACCGATGGCCATCTACTCAATATTTACCACCGATGGGGTAACGTGGAAGGTGGACTCCGAGGCGCGCTTGTCGCCGGACCCATCGGCCAGCTTGGAGGCCCTGGGCGTCAAGGACCCGGCTGTGGCCCGCTTGCGCAATGGCCGCTATATCATGATCTACGTCACCACCATCCCGGAGTACCTGGCTAACAGGTCCGCCCAAACTCAATCGTCAACATCCAATATCCAGTCTCCCTCCTTTCTCTCCCTCCACGCCTGCAACACGGTAACGACCGACGCCGCTGACCCTCGCAATCACCAGCCCTATCTAGCCCGATTGGAGGGTAGGACGAACTGGAGCCTGGTGCCTGGCCAGACGCCTTACCGCAGTAGCGTACCTGACTTTATCCGCCGGGGCAGCACAACCTACGCTTACACCCCGGGTCAGGATCCGGCCGGTTGCGCCCAGCCGAGACCACCTGTCAGACTGATTGAACAAAGGTGAAGAGTGTGATCCCGATAGCATTTCGTGGGAGGTGAGACGATGAGACGACTGCGTAGAACTCTCAGCATCGGTCTGGTGCTGCTTGCTGTGGTTTTGAACGGGGGCGGCGGGAACACAGCAAGCCAAACGGCAGGCGCGGATCGCCCGAACATCATTTTCATTCTCACCGACGATCTGGACGCCCACTCCATCGCGTTCATGCCCAAATTAAAAGCCCTGCTCATAGATCAGGGCGTGTCGTTCTCGAACTTCTTCGTCAGTTTCTCCCTCTGTTGCCCGTCGCGGGCGACGATCCTGCGCGGCCAATACGCCCACAACACGCAAATATTGGCCAATCGCCCACCCGATGGAGGCTTTGAAAAATTCCATTCCTTGGGTGAGGAGAACTCGACGGTCGCCACCTGGTTGCAGGCCGCCGGGTACAGGACGATGTACGTCGGCAAGTATCTGAACGGCTATCCTCAAGGTGTTGCGCTCACATATGTCCCGCCGGGCTGGACTGAGTGGTACAGCCCCGTAAAAGGCAATCCGTACAGCGAGTACAACTACACGCTCAACGAAAACGGCAAGCTCGTCACCTACGGCAACAAACCCGAAGACTACGGCACCGACGTCTATGCCCGCAAATCTGTTGATTTCATCCAGCGCATGGCCAAAGAAGGAAAGCCGTTCTTTATTCATTTGTCCGTCTATGCTCCCCACGGTCCGGCCACGCCCGCGCCCCGACACGAAAATATGTTCCCTGATGTCAGGGCACCGCGCACGCCCAACTTCAACGAAGAGGAGGTCAGCGACAAGCCCGCGTATATCCGCGACCGGGCACCTTTACCTTCGAGCGCAATCGCTTTGATTGATGAGCAGTATCGCAAGCGGCTGCAATCGCTACAGGCCGTGGATGACGCCCTTGCATCGGTTATTGATGCGCTCAAAGCCACCAACCAACTCGACAAAACCTACATTTTCTTCTCCTCAGATAACGGCTTTCACCTGGGTAACCATCGCTTGGCGATGGGCAAGGTAGCACCCTACGAAGAAGACATTCGCGTGCCGCTGATCGTCCGCGGGCCGGGCGTTCCTGCTGGTCGAACGATAGACCATCTGGTGGGCAACGTGGATCTGGCGCCGACCTGGGCGGAGCTGGCGGGAGCGAAAGTCCCCGATTTCGTTGACGGGCGCTCGCTCGTACCCTTGCTCGGCAAGACTCCGCCGCCAATAGAAAGCTGGCGCCAGGCTTTGTTGCTGGAGAATGGTCCCGTGAATCCTCAAAGAAGAAGGCTTCGACGGGGCAATTTCCGCACTGCGCTGAACGGTGTGCTGGAGCCGGAGGATTCGCTACCCGGTCGTCCACAGCAAAGACCACGAGGAGCAATCCCTGCCTATCGGGGCATCCGCACGCGCGATCATCTCTATGTCGAGTATGTGACGGGAGAGCGTGAGCTTTATGATCTGAGGCGTGATCCCTACCAGCTCCAGAATCTCTATTCCACGACCGATCCCCAGGTGCGGGCTCAGTTCTCGGAGTGGCTAGCAGCGCTCAGTCAATGCCGTGGAGAGGATTGTCGCACCGTGGACAGAGTGCCTCCCGGCATCCGCTCGACCGGTCGGCGTTTGCCAATCGCTCGGGAAGAGAGATAGTCGGAGTGAGCGGACAGAAGACGCAGATTCCAGGCTCATCCTCCGCCCGGCCATAAGAAGAAGTGTCGCCGATTGTCGTGCCGTCTTTTCATGGGGGATGGTGAAGACCGCGGAGCGCTCGCTTTGAGCGCGCCTCTTGATCAAAAGCAGCAAAGGGCACGCAATGTGCATGCGCTCCCCAAGGAATTTCGGAGGAGTCTTTCATTGGCGCCGGATGGCATCCGGAACCCATAAAAATTTCACCGCCAATGGACACGGATGGACACTGACGGGTATCCTCAACCGTGCTGATCCGTGTTCACAATGGTGATTTTCGGAAGGGTTTACGATGAGGAGATCGTGTGTTGCTCTCATAATGCTGCTGTCGCTGGGAGTGCCGCGAGCCGCTTTCGCAGAGCCTCCGAGCGAATACGCTGACCTGTATGCCCTCTTAGATCAACGACTAACAGCAGCAGATCGGGTGCTGTCCTCACGCTGGAACGGCGAGAGGTTTCCAGTAGTGTTCGCCGCCGAACTTCTCGCCGCCAATGGCAATCAGGGCGAGCGCCTTCTGACGGAGGAAACCTGGCAGGGAGTTCTGGTAAGCCTTGATCGGCTACAACTTTTAGGGGTGCGGGGAGTCAAACTGGCCATCGTTTATCCCATTCTCCTGCCCGGTTTCCCGCGGTCGGCGGAGTATCTGGCGTTCTACAAACGACTGGCCGAGGAGTTGCGCCGACGGGGATTGAAAATCCTCGTGGGAATGGGGCCGGCGTTTAAGCCATCGGCACTCGGAGCGCTTCCGGTGCAATCCTATTATGCCTCTCTCACATTTCAACGCTACAAGCGCGAGAAGCGTCAGATGGCCGAAACGATCATCCGCGAGATCCGACCCGATTTCCTCACTATCGAGAACGAACCTCACACGGCCTGGGAGAACACGGGCTTGCCATTCACCGTTGCCAACTTCACCGATGTCGTGCGCACGGTGCTCGATGGGCTGGATCGTTCGGGCGTGCTCGTGGGAGCCGGTGCGGGCACCTGGGACGCGCTGGCCTATTTTGAGTCGCTGGCCCGGTCAACCACGGTAGATTATCTCGACCTGCATCTCTATCCCATCAATTTCGATTTCCTGCTCGATCGCCCCTTTCGGATTGCTGAACTGGCCGAGCGTTACGGAAAACGACTGATTTTAGGGGAAGCCTGGCTCTATAAGGCGCGGGACTGGGAGCTGCTCGTCCCCGCCCTCGTCACGGCGACGGAGCTTTTCTCCCGCGATGTCTTCAGTTTCTGGGAGCCGCTTGACGTGCGCTTTGTCGAAGTGGTGGGAAAGCTCGCTCACGTGCTTCGTTTAGAACTGGCCTCATTTTTCTGGATGCGCTACTTCTTCGGGTACATCGAGTATAATGCCGCGACCAAGGGGTTGTCGGCGAGCGAGCTGTTCTCGCTGGCGAATCGAGCGGCAGCGCAAAACATGCTCCAGGATCCACCTCGGTTGACCCGCACGGGAGAAGCCTTTCACCGGCTCGCCACCGAGGCGAATGCAGCCAGGGGTCGTGCCCTCTCCAGGGCCGAGTAGACGACGCGCACGGGACGCTCGGCCGAGACCGTGCGTGTGATGAGTCCCAGGGCTTCCAATCGGCGGAGCCGTTCCGAGAGAACTTTGCTGCTGATTCCCGGTAGCGCCCGTTTCAGTTCACTCGTGCGATGAGGTCGTTGTAAAAGAAGTCCGAGAATCCTACGCATCCACTTGCAGTGTAAAACCACGACCACCGTCTCCGGCGCGATCCCGTTCTGCAGAAGGTGATCAAGCAGGGGGCTGAGGCGGCGGCCGTCGGGCGTCAGCCGATATTCCACATGACGGGGATAGCCGCCCCGCTCCCAGCGGGACACGAGACCGGCCCGTTGAAGCTCATCCAGTCGCGCGTGAAGGACTTTTGCCCGAAGTCCCGGCAGCGCCCGGAGCAACTCCGCCGTTCGACGAGGCCGCGCCCGCAACTCGCTCAGAATGTGCAGCGTCCACTTGCACTTGAAAAGCTCCAGCCACTCTCCCTCATATTGAGACGGAGCCGTCGCTACCGACGACCATCCGAACAACGATGATTCCTTCACCTCCGCTGCCATAGGGACGTAATTTACACACATCCGGTTGAATCGGCAATGCCCTCCACAATTGTACGATCTTAAAAAGCCCGAGCAGGCTGGCGCGACGTTCGACAAATTCAGAAGCTGCTTCTGCTCTCCGTCCGCGCGAGTTCGTGACCGGTGACGGCGTTCACCGGGACTCCTCGTATTTTGCGCGGCAAGATTTCTGGAGCGTGGCGTCAGGACAAGGGAACGGGTCTTCATCCGCTGCTCAAGTCGGTGAGAATGAAGCTCCTGCATGACTCTGGGGAATCACTGCCGGGAAGAAACGTCAAAAAGCCCGGGTTCCAGAAGACGCAGGGGCGGGCCGGAGTCTCGGCCATCATCGAACTACGGCTTTGAGAGAGAAGCTCACCCAGTCTTTGCTCAAAGGCTCGTCGTGCCATCGCGAGGAAGATCGCTGGCGAAGACGTAACCGAGACATTTGTAGATGAGTTTGGCCGTCGTGAAGCTGGAGGCCGTGGGACCAGCCAGGGGGCACAACTCGGTCACGTCCATTCCCACAATTGTCCTTCTCTCGGCCACCTGGCGAACGAGAGTGAGCGTCTCATACCAGGACAATCCCCCTGGTTCCGGCGTCCCCGTCGCAGGGATGAGCGACGGGTCGAGGCCATCCACATCAATCGTCAGGTAAACGTGCGAGCTTAAGCGGGCGATGACCGCTTCGATCCAATCGCGTCGGCCCACGATGTCCTTGGCGAAGAAGATCGTCACGGGCAGATGTGGCAAAGCGCGGGCTTCCTCGCGGCTGAGCGACCGCACGCCGACTTGAACGACCGGGCAGTGCTCGACCATGCGCGCCGCCACGCACGCATGATTATAGGGCGTGCCCTCGTAGGACGACCGCAAATCCGCATGCGCGTCAATCTGCAAGACGGTGAGGTCGGGATAGTGCTGGGCGAAGGCGGCGACAATGGGGGCGGAGATGGAATGTTCGCCGCCAAGCGTGCAGAGAAATTTCCCGGAAGCGAGCCATCGGCGAGATTGCTCATAGAGGCGATTCATCACTTCCTCAATCGGACCGGTCACGCACGCGGGAGGCAACGTGTGAATACCAAGCCGATAGACCTCGCCCCCCAGCTCTTCGTCATAGAGTTCGAGATGATGGGAGGCCTCGATGATGGCGCGCGGTCCCTGGGCGGTCCCCTTCAGGTACGTGGTAGTTGCTTCAAACGGGACGGGCCAGATGAGAATTCGAGCGCGGTCATAATCGGTACACTCGCCGTCAACCCCTCCGAAGTTGAAACTCAATGACGATTCGCTCATAGGGGATGCGACCCGCTGACTCACGACACCAACTCCAGGTGCCGGGCCGTGATCAATAGCTGACCTTCAGCTCACGTCCCATCGTGAAGACGGGACGACGGCGAATCTTCGCTTCCCTCATGGCGCTCTGCGTCAAGGCCGTGACCAGAAGCGGCATGGCGATCGTCGCATCGCAGTAGACCGTGACCTTTTGCGCTCCTTTAGCAATCCCTCCCCAGCTCTGGGCTTCTTCCAGCGTTGCTCCGGATAGCGAGCCGTAGTGAGGGGGTTCGGTGATGACCTGGATGGCATACTGGTGGCCTCGCACATTCGCTTTGAGCATGGCCGCCGTCGCCTGCGCTTGCAGGAGGAAATTCTTGGGGCTGCCCCCGCCAAAGCAAATGATGCCCGTCTTGGGGGCCTGCGCGACGATGTGAGCGATCTCGATGACATCCTGGATGACGTCGAACTGAAGAATGGTCTTGCGCTCCACCCGACTGACGGCCAGGCCGACTCCGATAGAGGAATCGGCAATCGCCGGACAGAAGATGGGAATCTTCGATTTGTAGGCCGAGGTGAGGATGCCATCTTCGGAAGCGATCTCGGCCAGCTCGCGCCCGAGCAGATAGAGGAATTCCCGGGGCGAATAGGGGCGACTGAGGTCCAGTTGTGCGATGAAGTTCCCGATCCATTCATCGGCTTCGCGGAATTCGATCTCGCTGGCCAGCGTGTCATAGAGGCGATCCACCATCGCCTCCTGCAATTCCACATCGTTGAGATCGGTGCTGCCGATGTAATGGTATCGGCCGAGCGTCTCGTGCAGATCGTGGAAGAGATTGGCTCCGGTCGTGACGAGCACATCAATGAACCGGTTCTTGATCAGATAGGTGACCAGACGACGCATCCCCGCCGGCACGATCATCCCGGCCAGGCCGAGGAAGATCGTGGCACTGTCGCCCAGCATTCGCTTCCAGAGATTGCGAGCGATGGCCATGTTGCGCCCCTGAAAGGAAATGCCCTCCATCTTGTCCAGCAGTCCCGCCACCGATCGGTCCCGGTCAATCTGTAACGGGCGCGTTGGCGTCGTCAAGAATTTCGTGCTTTTGGTTTTCCGTATGACCATCATAGCGGCTTAATCCAGATAGGTGTATTTGTTGACCGTTGCTTCATAGTACTGCCGCAACAGTACACTCTCGTCCTCGCTCAAGCGGTCTCGTTTGACCGCCATGGCCAGATTTCGCTCGAAGCCCTCCAGTAAGAAGGTTCGGTCATAGCGCGCCAGCGTCAGAACATCGCCCAGCGAATGGCCAGGAATGATCTTCTGCACATGGAAATCGCCATCCGTATCAATGATGATGTGCGCTTCGTTGAGGGCTCCGAAGAGGTTGTGATAATTGCCCATGGCTTCCTGGTATGCCCCTACAAGCAAAATGGCCAGATAGTACGGCTCGCGGCTGAAGGGATGGACTTCCAGCACCTCTTTGACATCCTTGAGGTCAACGAACTTATCAATGACGCCATCCGAATCGCAGGTCAGATCAACGAGCGTGGCGAACTCCGTGGGAGGTTCGTCGAGTTTATGGATAGGCATGATGGGGAAAAGATGATCGAGCGCCCAGGCATCGGGAGCGCTGCGAAAGACCGAGAAATTACAGAGATACTTCGCCGCCAGGAGCTTGCGCAGGTCGTCGAACTCCTCGTGGAAGAATTTCGACTGACGGGCGAATTGTTCGACCTTTTCGATGATCTGCCAGAAGAGGACCTCCCCCTTGGCCCGATCCTCCAGGTCAATGTATCCCAGGCTGAAAAGGGTCACCAGTTCTTCTTTGTGTTCGAGGGCATCGTGGTAATATTCGCGATAATTTTTCGAGGTGATGTTGTCGCGCAAGTCTCTCAACTCCAGGACGACCTGAGGATCGTCCTCATCCACCTCGCCCGGAGCAATCTCGTCAATGACGGTTTCGATCTCGTCCTGCACGTTGACGACCACCATCGCATGATAGGCCGTGAGAATGCGACCCGATTCGGTGACGATGATCGGCTCGGGGACATTTTCGTCGGCGCAAATGCTGGAGATCGTATAGACGACATCATTAGCGAATTCCTGCATGGTGTAGTTGGCCGAGGATTCAAAGGAGGTCTTACTTCCGTCGTAATCCACGCTCATACCCCCGCCCACATTGAGGTATTCGATCTCCACGCCGAGCTTGCGCATCTTGGCGTAGACACGGGCGGCTTCCTTAATGGCGTTCTTGATCCGCTTGATGTCGGTGATCTGGGAGCCAATGTGGCAGTGAAGCATCTTGAGCGAGTCTATCAGCCGATGCTGCTTGACCAGCTTGATGACCTCCAGCGTCTCGGTAGTCGTCAGGCCGAATTTGGCGGTCTCGCCACCCGATTTCTCCCATCGGCCGCTGCCCCGCGAATAGAGCTTCACCCGCACGCCCAAATATGGTTTATAGCGCGCGGTCTCAGCCAATCGCAGGAAGGTGTACAGCTCATTGAGCTTCTCAACGACCACGAAAACGTTCTTGCCCAAGGCCGCCGCCGCAAACGCCATCTCGATGAAGGTCTCGTCCTTGAAGCCATTGCACACGAGTAGCGAATCCGACGTTTGCTCGAAGGCCAGAGCCGCATACAACTCGGCTTTGCTTCCGACCTCCAGTCCGTAGCCGTACTTGCGTCCCTCTTGAAGGAACGCTTCGACCACATCGCGTCGCGGATTCACCTTCAGCGGATAGACGGCCAGATGGGCTCCGCGATAGTCAAACTCCCGAATCGCCGAGGAAAACGACAGATACAGCTCGCGAATTTGACTGGCTATGATCTGAGGGAAACGAAGAAGCACCGGAAGCTTGAGTCGTTGGCGGGAGATCAGGTGATCAACAATCAACTTGACATCGGCCGACCGGACATCGTTTTTGGTCGGTCGGACGATGAGATTGCCATATTTGTTGATACCGAAGTATCCCGCACCCCAATGTTCCACTCCGTAGGTTTGAACCGCCTGCTCCAGCGATGAAATTTTGCTCAATTCGCTCTGTCCTCGCCCGTGTGATCTGGTTTTTCAAGCAACGTAATGTAGCAGAGAAAGTTAGCCTCTGTCAAAAACTTTTTTTCGGGAGCCCCTCGCACGAGGCCCCTTCCGCATGAGTTTTCCGCATAACCCCTTCGTCTTGAAAAACTTGCACAGCAAAGGCGGGAGAAAGGCTGTTACGAGCGACCCTTTGCGCCCCGAGCCGGGGGCGAAGACCACCGGCGGGCCTTCGCTAAGAGGAGGGTTGCCATCCTGTTGGCAGAATGGTTTTCTCCCTCAGGACCAACTATACTGTTAGCCGATGGCATCGCTGGAATCCTTCCGGGATGGATTTCGCCGCCGCGCCAAGCGGTTGTGGGAGGAGCGGGAGCGCCTGCGCCAGCACACGCTCGCTTCCGTCGCTTGCGCGCTGCGGGAGATCGGACGGCGACACGCTGCCACTGTCTTGCGGTTTTTTGTTTTTGGTTCCCTGACCCGACCCGGATGGTTCACCTCTCGGTCGGACATTGACATAGCAGGTGAGTGGCGCGAGCGGGGAGATTACTTCGGGCTCTGGCGGGAGATCGAAGAGGCACTGGGCCGGGAGGTTGATTTCCGTGAGCTCGGTGAGGATTCCTTCTCCGAGCGCGTTCGCCAGCATGGGGTGGTCGTCTATGACGCGTGAAGCGATCAAAACCCTTCAAGCTGAGATTTGCGCTGATCTGGAGAGTGTCGAGCGAATCTTCCGCGAACTGGACGGAATTCGCCAGGAGCTACCTCCGGATCGCCCTCCTTCTCTTCGGGACAAGGCAGTCATGGGCTATCTGCTCCACAATTTGTACTGCGCTTTCGAAAATAAAAAACATTGCAGCCCTGTTCGGCAATGCACCGGCTGATCCCGAATCCTGGCACGCTTATCTGCTCAAACGGATGACCCTTACGATTGAATCGGTCCGCCCGTCTGTGATCGGATCGGAGTCTTACGAAGCCCTCGGCGAACTGCGGCGATGTGGCCACCTCTTCCGTCATGCCTATACGATGGACCTGGACTGGGAACGGATGAGCCTGGTCCTGCGCAAGGTGGATCTGCTTCTGCGGAACCGGTATCGGCAGGAACTGGCTGAGTTCATCGCATTCCTAGACGACCTGAGCGCGTCCCTGCCCTGAAACTATGAAAATTCTTTCGCGTCCTCTGGCATGCTTTGCGGGCTTGTTTGGAGGACTTGATCATGGAGTGCGAGAGGGACGCTCTGAAACGATGGGAACCTCACTGCAGATGAACACCGATGGAGGCAAAGGGGTAGGATGATCCGTCTTGATCCGCCCGCATCTACGATGAATTTGGGAGGAGATTTTTCCCGGTCAAAGATCGGGCGAGAGCGTTCGGCAGGATCCACTCCCTTTCACTGCTGCATGTGGGCAAGGAGCTGGCGGGCAGCAGCGAGGGCCTCATCCAGCGTGGCCACGCGACCATCCAGTTGAAGTTCGTAAACGGCCTTGAGAATCCGACCCATCTGCGGACCCGGCTCAACACCGAGACCAAGCAAATGCCGTCCCAAAAGGATGGGCTTGGGCGGTTCGTGCTGGACGCCGAGCTGACGCGCGCGCTCGATGAACCACTCTTCGGCTGCGGATTCGGACGCCGGCCCTCGCGCCAGCGCATCTGCCTTAGCCACAAGGTAGAGAAGTTCCAGATCGCACTTAGCCGCCAGACGACGAAACGCCCCGTCGCTCACGCGCTCACGATCTTTGTAAAACTGTGCCGGTTTGAGATGATGAGCCACCAGGGCCAGCACCTGAGCACGCACATCATAGCCATGAAGCGTGTGGATGTTGAGCCGGTCGAGCACGCGCCGGGCAGGAGCAATCCCGGCCTCTTCGTGACCGGGCGTGCGGATGCGCCCGTTTTCGTAGACGAGCGTGAGCGGCTTACCGATGTCATGAAGGAGCACAGCCAGCATCACCGTGATCTTTTTCTCCAGCGACAACTCCGTGGTGAGTTCCACGGCCTTATCAACAGCGAGCAACGTATGCACCCAGACATCGCCTTCGGGATGCCATTCGGGATCCTGGGGACAGCCCACCAGCCGTTCCATGTCGGGCAGCAGTTTCTCAATGATGCGTAACCGGAGGGCAGCATCCAGCCCCAGCGACGGTCGGCGGGCCCGCACAAGCAGCTTCTCAAATTCGCCCCAGATGCGCTCGGCGGGCAAATCGCTAAGATCAATTTGACGACACAGTTCTCTGGTCTCGGGCTCAATCTCCAGCTCAAAGCGGGCCACCAGTTGCATGGCGCGGAGGACCCGTAAGCTGTCTTCGGCAAATGTCCTTGGGTCCACTACCCGCAGCAACCGCCGCTGGAGATCGGTCCGCCCACCAAACGGATCAATAATTTCGTCATCGAGGGGATCGTAGAGAATGGCATTGATGGTGAAGTCGCGCCGCCGCGTCGCCTCCTCAATCGGGAGAAAGGGATCGGCGGTGACGAGAAATCCTCGATGTCCCCGCCCCTGTTTCGACTCTCGTCGCGGCAGGCTGACATCAATGTCGAGCTTCTCACGGGCAGATAGCCGCAGCGCGAGCTTGTAGACGGTGAAACTCTCGCCCACCGTGTTGACCTCGCCGAACGACTCAAGCAGCCGCCGCAGTTCCTCCACCCGAATACCGTAGACTTCCAGGTCCAGATCCTTCCACGGCTGACCGAGCAGGAAGTCCCGCACGCAACCGCCGACGAGCAGAGCCCTTCCGCCCGCCTGCCTGATAGCGCGACATACGGCGAGGACCTCTGATGGGAGTGCCTCCATGAATGTAAATCCTCAAACAGTCATCAGGAGCCGGCGGCCCCACGGAACTCCGCCAGGAGGTATTCCTTGAGTCGTTCGATGGGAATGCGCACCTGTTGCATGGTATCGCGATCCCGCACCGTCACCTGCTTGTCTTCGAGCGATTGCACATCCACCGTCACGCAATAGGGGGTGCCGATCTCATCCTGCCGCCGATAGAGCCTCCCAATCGAACCCGTATCGTCGTAGACGGTGCGCAGCGTCCCCTGAAGATCGCGTTTGATCTTACGGGCCAGCTCCACGATCTCCGATCGGTTCCTGAGCAGCGGCAGCACGGCCACCTTGATCGGAGCCAGCTCCTTGTGGAGCCTGAGGACGACGCGCTTTTCGCCGCGCACGATCTCCTCGTCGTAGGCATCCACGAGAAACGCCAAAAGCGACCGATCCACACCCGCCGACGGTTCAATGACATACGGTGTCAGGTGCTCGTTTGTCTCCGGATCGAAATAGACCAGATCAGCCGTCGAATGTGCATTTTCGGGGTTAGATTTGCTATGCGCCCGAAGATCGAAATCCGTGCGATTGGCGATCCCTTCGATCTCTCCCCAGCCCATCGGGAAACGATACTCGATGTCCACAGTCCGCTTGGCATAATGGGCGAGCTCACTTTTATCCTGCTCCCGGAGGCGGAGATTTTCCCGCCGGATGCCCAGCCGCAGATACCACTGGAAGCGCTCCGTGACCCAGTGCTCGAACCACTCCTCGTCGGTTCCCGGACGAACGAAATATTCGATCTCCATCTGCTCGAACTCCCGGGTGCGAAAAGTGAAATAACGGGGCGTGATCTCGTTGCGGAAAGCCTTACCGATCTGCGCGATCCCAAACGGCAGCTTCCGTCGTGCCGTCGTGAGCACGTTGGAGAAGTTGACAAATATCCCTTGCGCCGTTTCCGGTCGAAGATAGAGGAGCGCAGCCTCCTCTTCCACTGGTCCGAGAAACGTTTTGAACATGAGATTGAACCGGCGCGGGGGAGTGAACAACCCAACGGCCCCACAGTGAGGACAGCGAACCGCCTTCTTCTCGTTCAAGAGGACGAAAAGCTCGTTCCACGAGGCCCGCACCACTTCGGTCGTCCAGGGTCGGTAGGCTACGATCGCCTGCTGAAGGAGCTGACTGTCGGACTCATAAGTCCGCCCGAAACTCGCCTCGATGATCCGGATTGCGGCTAGCCGCTCGTGAAGGCGCGGCCGGATCTGTTCAAGCGCTTCTATCCACGCCCTCATCGGACCGGAATCCATCACCGGGAGTCGTGTCGAGAATTCCTGGCCTCGACGCCGAAGCTGCTCCTGAATCTCAGGGCGCTGCAGCGCTTCGGCGACTAACGTCCATCGGTTCGGATAGACGCGCCCGCGTTCCCTCTCCTGGCGCTCAAGCTCATCGAGGAACGCCCCGATCTCTTCGCCAAAGCGCGAGAACTCCTTGACAGCATCGGCCATCGTTTGCTCCACGGCGCGGTTGAGGGATTCCTCCAGGAGAGCGTCGGCGCGGAAGCGACGCTTGCACTCCTGGCAATCCACCAGCGGATCGGAGAATGTCTCCTCGTGACCGGAGTACTTCCACACCAGCCGGTTCATCAAAACTCCCGCATCCAGACCCTCGATGTCGTCCCGCTCGTAGACGACGGCTCGCCACCAGGCCCGCTTGATGTTGTTTTTCAGCTCCACGCCGAGCGGTCCGTAATCCCACACACCCTCCACTCCTCCATAAATCTCCGACGACGGAAAGATGAATCCCCGTCGCTTGCATAACGATCTGATAGTTTCCATGTCCGCGGCCATAGTGTTCAACTTCTTCTCCTCAGCGATTGTCACCTGCGTGAACCCGATATGATAGCAGACCAAAGGAGAAACTTCACCGCTCAGCTCGTCATCGGTGATGTGACGAAGAGCTTCAGCCTCAGTCGCATCCGTGCCCTCCCCTCACGATGCCGGGATCAAAATTTTTGTCGCCGAAGGTGATTCGGCCAGAGCGGGGATGGCGCACGACCTAAATTCTAGGGATGCCGGAAGACGATCAACCGGTGGTCAACTCCGGAAGGGGTGACAGAGGTGGTCTGCTAGAAAGGCGGACCGTATGGCCCTGGCCTCAGGCAGCGGCAGCTGGCCGGCCCTCGGGGCTGAGCCTGACGCTCCTTGTCTGCACCCCCTAATCCTGTGATGTCCTTGACAGTTTTTCGTCGAGCACGCTACCATCGCCCGTCCGCAGTAAAGGAGGGCAAGCAATGATGCAACTTACGCGCCGTTCGTTCACGGCTCATCTTTTATCGGCGGGAGCCCTGTCGCTCTGTCGGCATCGGGAAATCAGGGCGGGTTCGATGGTTCCCCAGACCGGCCTCGGTGGACTGACCGATGTCGCCGGGATCAAAGTCGGTCACTTCACTCATCCCAAGCGACCGACCGGGTGCACCGTCATTCTGGTCGAAGAAGGAGCGGTCGCGGGCGTTGATGTGCGAGGATCGGCTCCCGGCACCCATGAGACGGATCTGCTGAACCCGATCAACACGGTTCAGATGGTTCATGCCATCGTGTTATCGGGAGGCAGCGCCTTTGGCCTGGAGGCGGTGGCCGGCGTCATGCAGTATCTCGAAGAGAAGCGCATTGGATTTGATGCAGGCGTCGCGCGGGTGCCCATCGTTCCGGCAGCCATCCTGTTCGATCTCGGTCTGGGTGATGCCCGCATCCGCCCGGATAAAGAAGCGGGGTATCGAGCCTGTCAGGCCGCCTCCACCGGCCCCGTCGCCGAAGGTAATGTCGGCGCGGGCGCCGGCGCAACCGTGGGAAAGATGTTCGGCCTCTCCCGCGCCATGAAAGGAGGACTCGGCACGGCCAGCCTCCGCGTGGGGGATGTCGTAGTGGCCGCCCTCGTGGCCGTCAACGCGGTCGGCGATGTGATTGATCCCAGGACGGGGACGATTCTGGCCGGAGCGCGCGGAGCCGACGGAAAACGGCTGGTCAACACAATGGACGTCCTCAAACGCGGCATCGAACCCTCACCCGGTCGAGCCGGAGAGAACACGACGATCGGAGTCGTAGCAACGAACGCGGCATTCGATAAAGCCGGGGTGACCAAGATCGCTCAGATGAGTCATGATGGACTGGCCCGCACGATCAATCCCGTCCACACACCGTTTGACGGAGACACCCTGTTTGCTCTTTCGACCGGGCGCGTGAAAAACGCGAATGTGGGCGTCGTTGGCGCGCTCGCCGCAGAGGTCGTCGCCGAGGCCGTCGTCCGCGCCATCAAGATGGCCGAGGGATTGCCGGGACTTCCCGCCTACCGGGACCTCCAGTCACAGTAATCGCCTGCCATGAACGGCTACGTACTGGTGCTCATCGCCTATTCCCTGCTTCTTGTCGCTGTTGGGTTTGTGGCCTCGCGGTCGGTGCGAACGGCATCGGATTTCTTTGTCGCTCGCAGACGCCTGACGACGGGACTGCTGTTTGCCACCCTGCTGGCAGCCAATATCGGCGCGGGCTCGACCGTCGGTGCTGCCGGTCTCGGTTATGAGCTTGGGTTGTCAGGATGGTGGTGGGTCGGATCGGCCGGCATCGGCAGCATCATCCTCGCTTTCATCGTGGGACCGAAGCTCTGGCGGCTGGCCGCGCAATACAACCTCTACACCGCTGGCGATTACCTGCAAGCACGCTATAGTCGCCGGGTGCGGGGGCTTGTCGCCGGGCTTCTGTGGTTGGGGACGCTGGCCATCCTCGCCGGTCAATTGATCGCCATCGCCTGGATTCTCAACGTCGTGGCCGGTTTGTCGAAACCTCTGGGGTGCATCCTGGGCGGCATCGTCACCATGAGTTATTTCACGGCCGGAGGGTTGGTCTCGGCGGCCTGGGTCAATTCCCTTCAGGTGATCGTGAAACTCAGCGGCTTCCTCCTGGCTTTGCCCGTCGCGCTCGATCGCGTTGGAGGCTGGGACGGACTCAGTCTTCACATCAGCCGGCAGGTGCCCCACGCCGATCAATTTCTGAGCCTCACGGGAATCGGGTTGAGTCGCATACTGGCCTTCCTCACGCTGCTGGCCCCCTCGTTTATCGTCTCTCCGGGATTGATTCAAAAGGTCTACGGAGCGAAAGATGTCACAGCAGTACGGGTCGGAGTCGGGCTGAACGCCTGCGCCCTGCTCGGTTTCGCGTTTGTTCCGGTTCTTCTCGGAATGGCAGCAGCAGCGGTTCATCCGGGACTTCCCAATCGGGAACTGGCGTTGCCTACGGTGATGGTGACGATGCTGCCCTTCTGGCTGGGAGCGCTGGCTCTGGCAGCCGTCTTTTCGGCGGAAGTGAGCACGGCTGATGCGCTGCTCTTTATGCTGGCGACCTCACTCAGTAAAGACCTCTATCAGACTTTCCTTCGCCCCGATGCCACAGAGAAAGATCTCCTGCGGGTGGGACGCTGGGCCGCTCTCGCTGGAGGCACGGCAGCGGTGGGGTTGGCCATCGGGCTTCCCTCGATCATCGCCGCTTTGAGTATCTTCTATAGTCTCGTCTCCGTCGCCCTCTTTGTCCCCATTCTGATGGGGCTGCTTTCTCGCCGGTCGCTCGCCAACACCGCCTTCACTGCGATTGTCGTATCGGTGGCGGCGACGGCCTTCGTTCACCTTGGGACATCGGGCGCAGGATTTGCCGGAATTTCACCGGTGGCTTTGGGGATTCTGATCTCACTGGTGATCATGATTGCGGGATTGATCATCGAAGGCCGATCCAATCGAAAGTGATTCTTCCGGCGGACCAAAGACGGCAGGCCCGAAGACCTCCTGGACCTTCGTTAAAGGGGAGATGGTGGACCGCATCGGATTCGAACCGACGACCTCCGCGTTGCGAACGCGGCGCTCTCCCAACTGAGCTAGCGGCCCACACCCGAGAAAGCGACTCGATCATAGCCAAGCGGTCCCGGAACTGTCAAGCACATCGAAATCCCCGATCCTCTCAAAAAGACGGCGTATTTCTGCCCTGGCAACGTCCAGCTCCAAGGCTGAATTCCATCAAGCAGCAAAAGGGAGTCAGAGCCTCTCGAATCAATTACATCCGAGGTCTCGTCCGGAGCACCATGGCCATAGAGCAACGTGAGTCCTGCAAAAGGACGGGGAGACTCCCCCGTCGTTCCCTTCAGGAGCGTGCTCCCGGCCAGGAAACACGCGCTCAGTCCGAATCATCGCGTTATGGAACCAGGCGCGTGAAAAGAGACTCGGGATCGCAAGTGAGGCATCGAGCCGGTCAAAAGAGTTTCTTAACCGCTTTACCGGCGGAGGTCACGCCTTTGGCCGTACCTTTTGCGGCAGCGGTTGCTCCCTTGGCCGCCCCTTTCCCTGCTGCAGTGGCACCTGTCGCGGTTGCCTTGGCAGCCGTGGTCGCTCCTTCTGCTGTGGTTTCACCTACCTTCTCTGATGCCCCGGCGGTGGCTTTGCCCGCCGTGGTTGCGCCCTTAGCCGTGGCTTTGGCCGCCGCCGTGCCGGCTTTTGCCGTCGCTTTCCCGACCGTAGTGATGGCTCTGGTCAGCAGTCCGCGACGCTTCTTTTTCTCGACCTTGACTTCCTGGCTTTCCGAACTCTGGCCTTCTGACCAGACCGCAGATGCGGCGACGAAGGTCACCGGTGACAGAGCAAGCGTCACAATGCCCGCGACAATCAGAGACTGCCTTATTCGGTTGCCCATCATCGTTTACCTCGCGTCATCGTTATGCCAGAATGAACAGGGACAGTAACTGTAGCCCATGGCGTGGACGAATTCAAATCGCTGGCAGGGGGTAGGCGAAAAGCTGGTGGGGCTGGCTCTCGTGGTCGTTCTGACAGCCAACGGCCGCGCGCACCCGCTCCAGCAAACGTCCCGCACGCAGGAGCAACGGGGTGATGTCATCGAGTTGCGCTCGGATCTGGTCTCCTTCACCGTCTCGGTCGTTGGCCCTCGCGGAGAGAGCCTCACCACACTCACGCCGGAGAATTTCACCGTCTACGAAAACGGCGAGCGACAGCAGATCTCTCACTTCGCCACGGTTGATGCCCCGGTGGATGTCGTGCTCGCCATTGACGTCAGTGGGAGCATGCGAGGTGATCTGGAGACGGTGCGAAAGGCGGCCATCGGTTTCATCGAACGCCTCCGACCACAGGATCGTGTTGCGGTAGTCGAGTTCAGCCGGGATGTGAGTTTGCTCCAGGATTTCACCCGCGACCGCAAGAAAGCCAAAGAGGCCATCAAACGTCTGGCGCCGGGAACGGCGACGTCTTTTTACGATGCCCTCTACGTCACTGCCGATGAACTCCTCAGGGACGCTTCTGCGCGCAAAGCCATCATCGTTCTCAGCGACGGCGTTGACTCCGCCAGTTTTTACGATTTCCCTCAAGCCGGCGGCAAACTCGAGCGGGCCGGCGTGGCCGCTTACTTCATCGAAATTGACACCGAAGAGTATACCGTCAGTAGAGTACGGCGCGGGCAGCTCACTCTTTCGCCCGAACAGTTAGAGCGTTATCGTCGGATCTATCGTCCCGGAGATCTGCCCGTGCGTTATCGCAATCCCTATTTCTTCACCGAAGAGGAGCTGGCTGAGATCACGCGCGCTCTCTACCGTTTGGCCCGAGAGGAGATTCGCCAACTGGCCGAGCGAACCGGGGGACGGGTCTATCCGTTGCGGACACTGGCTGACCTCAACGCCATCTACGCCCGAATCGCCGCCGAACTGGGAACCCTCTACAGCATCGGATACTACCCGACCAATCAAGAACATGATGGAACCTGGCGCTCGCTTCGCGTCGAGGTCAATATCCCCGGAGCCCATGTGACCGCCCGCTCCGGCTACTGGGCACCCAGCAGAAAACCGAGAGGTTAACGCATGAGAGAAAACCATTCGCGTTCAGCCGCCACCGGTCGGCGCTCCCGACTGACGCTCATCGGTTTGATCGCCATCCTGAACGTTCTCGGTACGAGTCCACTCGTTCGACCTCAAACGGAGCCGCCGCGCCTGACACATGGTCAGGGGAGCGGAGATGTCACAGCGACGACCGCCATCATCTGGGGACGGGCGGATAAAGCCGCCCTCATGCAGGTCGAATATGCGACCACGGCGGATTTCGCCGATTCACGTCGAAGCGAGACGCTCATCCTGAAGGCCAGCGATGACTTTACCGGCAAGATCACTCTCGGTGATCTCACTCCTCGGACGCGCTATTTCTATCGCATCCGGCTGGCCGACGTTGGCGATCCTTCTCTGGAATCGGTAGGCGGGACCGGAACCTTCGTGACCGCTCCGGCTGAGGATGATAGGGCCGATGTGACATTTGCCTACAGCGGTGATTCGGGCGAGCAGTACCAACCATTCCGCGTCTTCGAGGCGATGGCCGAGATGCGCCCCGATTTCTTCCTCTATCTCGGCGACACGATCTATTCGGACCAGGGACCGGCTCCGGCCCGCACCGTCGAAGAGTACCGGGCCAGATACCAGGGCAATCGCCGCGATGCGGCACTGCGGAGATTGCTCTCACTGACGTCAACCTACGTCATCTGGGATGATCACGAGGTGGCCAATGATTTCAATCGCACGCATCCCCGAATTCCCATCGGTCGGCAGGCATTTCGTGAATACTGGCCGATCACCGAGTATCCACAGGATCCGACGCGCCTCTATCGCTCGTTTCGCTGGGGGACATTGGCCGAACTCTTCATCCTCGACTGTCGTCAGTATCGCAGCCCGCAGTCGGCGCGAGACGATGCCACCAAGACCATGCTCGGCGACGAGCAGAATGCCTGGCTGAAGCAAGCACTCCGATCTTCACCAGCCATTTTCAAGTTCATCGCCACGACAGTCCCTCTGCGCTATCACACGAACGATACATGGGAAGGGTATCGTACCGAGCGTCGTGAGCTGTTCGATTTCATCCTTCAGAATGGCGTGAGGACGGTCATCTTCCTCTCGGCCGATGTGCATTATCCGGCGGTGATCAATCATCCCGAAGGGTTCAAAGAGGTGATCGTCGGTCCCATCGCTCAGTTTGCCTCGCCCGTTGCATTCGCTCGGCTTTTAGGCGGGACAAGGGTGGAGTTTGCCGCCACCAATGTCTTCAATTACGGCCTGGTACGGGTGCTGGGCGATCCCACGCCGCGCGTGGAAATTTCCCTCTTCGATCAGCGGAATCGGCTGCTGCATACCACCGTTGTCGAGGGAGAGGAAAGGTCACATTAAGGAAACTTGAGCGAGCAAGCGACACCCGCTCGAAGTCGGGTCGTCGTGGATGAAAAGGGCGTAGACCGCTCGATCTCCGCCGGTAGGCCCATATTTCCACGCTTAAGGGGACCAGGCAAGGCTAACGGGAGTTTCGAGCACCGCCGCAGACGATTATCAGGGAAAATTTCCCTGCATTCCCTGCTCCGGAGGACCCCGCCGATGGCGCCTGCCGGTGCAACGGGTTGAGAAAGGAAAGGTTAGCACGGAGGGCCGATGCGGCACGTCGGTTGCTACTAGTTTTTCGGAAACGAGAGGGCTGGCAGCAACCAGCATCTCGATTCCAACCAGGCCAGGTGGCCTTGGGCCGTGATCAGTCGTTTGACAATCGAACAATCTGGAGTAGCAGAGCCAAGCCGACGGAGGCAAGAAGCTGAACGCAGCTTCTTGCCTTCCGCTCTCACCGCAACTGCTCGCTTATGAACCGGGCCACGAAAGTGGACAGCGAGGGAGCGTGTGGGGTCTTTGGCGCGCGCAGATTTCTGGCTACCGACCGGTGACATGCGTCTGAGTCACAGGCACATCGGAATCTCCTCCTTTGGCAAGAGACAGTCCCTCATGCTCTGGTCATCCCCCTCGAGGGAGAGCCGATTCCGACCGCCTTTTCTTGCTGACACCGAAGAAGGAACCACCCATGTGAGTCGGCTCTCCCGCTTGTTCCAGGATCCTGCTCGACGGGGCTCACATCCGGCCAGCATCTCAGCGGTCCACCCTCGGCAAGAGTTCGTATTATCAACCAGCCTCCTCACCAGCGGAGAGTTGAGGGGACATCGCCATTTTTGTCACCCGTGGTCAATGGCCCGGCTCGTGGCAACAATGGAGCCTCCCATCGGCTAAAACGCCCATCCTCCTCAAAACCACCCTTTCCCCTCAACTCTCCGGAATCCTCTATACCTCTCACAGCCAGCCGACCAGGCACGCGGGCGGGGAATGCTTCCTCCTCGAATGAAAGTCTCGCCGCAAGCAATGGAGCAAATTTTTCTGCTCAAGCGGGTGCGGGGAATGCGCTGGCTTTTCCTCCGGGTTGACTTTTTGTCGTGCGTCTGCCAATCTATCCGCCTTTTGTCGCGCTCTGTTTGAGCGCGTCACCACACGACACAGAAAGGAGGAGGCAAAAAATGGCGAGATTGTCGGCCAAGCCGGTACGACTCATCTGTCCCAAATGTATGGCTGCTTTCACTATCGTAGCGTTCATCTCCAAAGGCATCGACAAGGAAGCTTACTACAGGGAGCGTGCGGCCGAGCATGATTGCGCCGCCCACGCACAAAGACAGAAAAGCAACGGCTTCAAAGATCCCCTGAAGGCGTCCAAACAAAAAGCCCGCGAGCGCTGATTCCCCGGAGCGACCCTTTCCGAAAATAGTGGGAGACTGAATGGGGACCCCACCAGAAGCGGGGTTACTGGTGGATTCACTCCCGGGCTGCGGGAAACTGACCGCCGGCTGAGACTCGTGTTCCTGACGCTGTCAGGTTTGTAACAGAGATCGCGTCTGAAAGGGGTTGTGCCTCAGCTCGGTTTTCCCGCGCATGCGCCCGTGTCGGGCAGCGGACTAATTTTTGGCTGTCTTCTGAACGGCTTGCAGAACGTCAATGCGGCCGCTGCCAAGCTTCCCCCAGTATTTGGGGGGATTGATCGAATCAATCGGCGCTGTGGCCGCTTTAATAATAGGGATGACCCGGCGGCGCGCACTCGTACTCCGTTGCACCGCTGGCGGAAGAGCCGATAAAATCAAGGCGGCTTCACCACTGACCAGTGCTGTGGCAAACGAGGTGCCGCTCCACCAGGCAAATTTGCCGCCGGGATAGGCGCTGTAGAGGCCCACGCCCGGAGCCGATACGTCAATGTGTCCCCCGTAGTTGGAGAAGCTGGCCTTCACATCAGAAGCATCGGTTGCTGCTACAGCAACGACATCGGGATCGTTGGCCGGATACTGAGACAGTTGCAGTCCCTCATTGCCCGCCGCTGCCACTCCGGTGACGCCGAAAAACTCAGCGTAGCTCAGCGCTCGATCCAGAACAATAGAGCGAGTATCCATGCCGAAACTCATGTTGATGACGCGAGCTCCGTTATTCGTGGCAAAGACGATGGCCTTGGCGATGTCAAACGTCGTTCCTTCACCGGAGGCATTGAAGGCACGCAGGGCCATGATCTTGGCCCGCGGCGCGACCAGGGCGATGAGGCCCGCGACAAACGTCCCATGACCGAAGCCGAGGCCCCGACCGGTCTCCGAGGGATCCGGGTCATTGTCAACGAAGTCGTAAAGGGTTTGGCTTAACCGCCCCTGGAAGGCCGGGTGTCTGAGATCAATTCCGGTGTCAATGACGGCCACTGTGACGCCTTCTCCTCGAGCCGCTCGCTGAGCCTGTTTCAGGTTGATGCGGTCCAGCGCCGACTGATCGAAGTAGTTCGGCGGCGACGATCCGTCCACAAATGCAGCTCCCTTCTGATCCACGAAGGCAGCTCCTTTCTGTTCGACTTCAGGCATCTGCAAGATAAAGTTCGGTTCGCTATCGGCAATGTCAGGATCGGATCGCAACTGGGCGAGGACCTTATCCACCGTCGTTCCTGCCGGAATCTTGACTCGATAGAAGTTGGTGTTCTCGATGCGGTCGAGAACCTGCAACTGGTAGCGACTGGCGATGCTGGCAATCGGCACCGGGCCGGCGATCTCGATGATGACTTCCTCGTCATGGGATCGTCGTCGAGGAGTGGTTTCCACAGCCTCTTCGAGCAAGTCCTCAGCATCGTCAGCTAAATCCTCGGCCCGATGCGCAAGGTTCCGGGCAGCGGTAAAGTCGCCGGCGGCAAAGGCCGCTTTGGCTCGGCTGAGGACCGCTATCGCCTCATTGAGTGTCGCCTGAGCCGCTTGAACGTTGATCCCCTCCGACTGGAAGCGGGTGATCTTGGCTTGCACCTCCTCAATGGCGTGCTGAGCATCAGCGATAGCCTCTTCCGCTTCCTGGCGACTGCGGCTGGTGTCACTAATGGCCTCCTCGGCCAGCACGGCGGCCTCCTCGGCTAATTCCTCGGCCTCTTGAGCCAGTCGTTCTGCCGCCGCGTACTCGCGCAGGAGAAAAGCTGCTCGAGCCTCCGTCAACTTGCTCTGTGCCTGATTGAGTCTGGCCGAAGCAGCCGAGACATCAGCTCCCACGGCAAGCGCTTCGTTAATGGCTTCCTGCGCTTCCTCGATGGCCTCGGCGGCCTCCTTCAACGCTTGCTCCGCTTGTTCAGCGGACTCGTTCAGAGACTTCAGGACGCCTGCCTGTCCAGGAGGTCCCTGATGCGTTCCCGGAATGCCCTCTTGGGGCAGAATCGCGAGCAATCCGATGACACCCACGCACGCGCCGCAGACAAACCGACGGAGAGTCGAGCGCATTGGTCGGCGACGCCTTTCATCTGCCTTCCTCATAAGCCCCCCTTTGCCCGATGACTCTTTCACTCAGGGCTCCCCATGATCACGAAGGGCGCCCAGTAGTAAGGATGTGCGTACGCCTCGCGCGTCTTCAGTTGCGCTTCGCGCAGAGCCTGCCTCTTCGACCGTCCCTGGCGCAGTTTATCATAAAACTCGCGCATGAGCAGGGTCGTCGAAGCGTCATTGACAGCCCACAAACTGACCACCAGTGAGGGAACCCCAGCATAGAGGAATCCCCGCATCAAGCCGATCAATTCGTCGCCCGGGCAAATCTTATTCACCCCGGTCTGGCAGGCGCTCAACGTGAGCAGGCGGGCTTTCAAGCCCAAGTTCCAGATGTCGTAGAAATTGAGCCAGGAGTTTTGCAGCCGGAGCGAGGAGAAGATGGGATTGTCGTGACGAAAGACCGCATGACAGGCCAGATGAATAAGCGAGGATTCTTTGGCGTAGGTTGTGACGTTGTGACTGGTGGCATCCTCGCCAAGTAACACACGAGCATTGGTGAGCAACTCTCTCACGGCCTGAACTTCTTGCTCGATGGCAGGCGCCGAGCGATCCGGCACACCCACGATGAGAGGGCGTGCCGCGCGATCCCGGGCATCGTACGTGCGACGACGGCTTCGTTCGAGGCACAGACGATAGACGGTGGCGCTCGGACAATACGACACCTCGTATTCGTCAATCAGGCAGCGCTCGCCATCGGTGAGAGCATGAAAGGGAATGTAATGGAGGAAGCCGTGAGGAATGATGATGAGTTTGCGCCGTCTGAGGAGAAATGGGCGCACAGGAGCGACGAGTTCCCTGTAAAGCGCCTTGAGATATTGTTCCGTGCAGTGGGCGAGCGCCTGCCACCGCGTGCGAACATAATCGCCGTTGAAAACCTGCTTATCCAGATGAAATCGGAGATGCCGCAACAACGGATGCGCACGGGAAACATCGGACAGGGCGCGTACGGCCCTGACCCCGTCACGGTCCAGGATGAAGGCCGCGATCTCCCCCTGTGCCATGTAGTATTCCACCACGGCTTCATCCTCGGCGAGTTCTCCGGCCAGTTCCTCCGGCAGAACTTGGGGCACACCTACCGGAGAGACGCCTCCTTCTTGATGCCACTGGATGGTGCGAAGCAGCTTGTTGAGTTCGGACTCGCGGATGCGAATCTCACCCTGAATCTGCAGGGCCAGGTCACGGCGGGTGGCCCCTTCTTTCTGCTCCAGATGATTGAGCGTGCTGTAGTACCAGTCGAGTTCCTCACGGAGTCGTTTCCATCGTTCGAGCAACTCAGGGTCGAGAGAGGCCGTCGTGTCGGATTCGATCCCGAGGGCCGCCCCGAGCAGGTCAGCCAGGGCCCGTGATTTCGCCGCTTCGGTATAAGCGAAGGCTTGCCGGATCTTTTCCGGTGAGCCCTCGGCCAGGCAGAGGGCGACCATCCGTTCGTAGGCTTTCAGCTTGTCCGAAAGGAAGCTGGCCTTCATTTCATCCACGCGGATGCGGCTGCGCAGGGATTCGATCAGTTCGATGGCGCGGGCATACTGGTCGGCGGCGGCTTTTGTATCTCCCGATCTCTCCAGAAGTGTTCCAAGCAGGTAGTTGCATTGATACTTCAACCAGGGTGCGTCCACCGACTCGATGCGGCCGAGAGCCCGCAGGAGGCGCCGTTTCGCTCGATTGGTCTGTCCCCGGGCGGCGGCCACGCGAGCCACCAGCAGTTCAGCAAATGCTTCCTTCGTCTCCAGCCGGCACTGACGGAAGAGGCAAGCGGCCTGCTCGGCTCTCCGGCCGGCGTCGCGCCATTTTTTCTTCTGAGCCAGAAGCTCGGCCAGGTAGAGGTCGCACAACGCCGTTGCCACCCGATTCTTTTGACGTCGAAAGGTACGTCGAGCCTGCCGCAAATCTGCGGCCGCATGATCCCACGCCCCCAGATGCAGGCGGGCGACGCCGCTGAGCATCTGCGCCCGGGCCTGCTCGGTCCTCATCCGCAACCGGGCAAAACCACGACGGGCAGCTTCGGCGGCCTCCAGCACATCCTCGTAGGCATTCAACTGAAGGTACAGCTCGGCCATGTCGAGATCGCAGAGGACCTCAAGCGACTCCTCCCCAACAGCGCGAGCGGCGGCTTTCACGGCTGTGAATAAGCGAATCGCTTCGTCGAATTTTCCTCGCAGGAATTCGAGATAAGCCAGATTGTATTCGGTTTGAATGACCATCAGCGACAGGCCGAGGGCCTGGAACATCTCGCGCGCCTGTTCGAACAGCCGGGCCGATCGGTGATAGTCGCCCAGGCAGGACCACACCATCGCCAGATTCATCAGGACATGGGCCAGCGCTCGTGAGTCGCCGCCCGGCTGGAGAAGCGCCTGAGCCTGCTCGAAGAAGCGACGGGCCTTGTGGTATTCATCCAGGTGGTGATAGATCAAACCGACATTGGATTTGAGTTCCGCCAGCAGGTGCGTTTGCTTGTGGGCTTCAAAGATTGTGCTGAGGCGGTCGGCCAGTTCAAGGGCTTCCTCGTACCGATTGAGATACATGAGAGCGACGATCTTGGCCCGCCCGACGCGTGCCGCTTCCAAGACTTCGCCCTGCTCGGCATAGAGGATCTCGGCGCGATCAAAGAGTCGTAATGCTTCCTGGTTGCGCCCCAGGCGGTAGGCCACCATCGCCCGTGCATGAGAGGCCAGAGCCCGGCAGATCGGATCCCGCGTCTGCCGGGCGACGACGCGACACACGTCGGCCAGACGCGACGCCAAGGCCACATCTGCATGAAGCGCCTGGGAAACGCGATTCTTCAGTTCCAGACAGAGAGCCCGCCCGATTTCACCCTTTTGGGACTTCAGCAAGGATTTCGCGCGATCCGGAGCTGTGGACGCCGCCAGTTGCTCGACCAGCCGTCGCACGTGGTCGGAGATATCCCAGGCTCCCCCCTTAGTCTGTAAGCGCCCTGACTTCAAGCGGCGTAATCCATGCCTCCTTTCCCTGGAGTTCGATTTTCAGCTCATATACCCCAACAGCAATGCGCTCGAAGGTGAATTCGCCGAGATGGTTCGTCACCGTCTGCGCGACTACTTCTTCTCCCCGTCGCAATTGAACCGGCACACCGCTCACTTCCTGGAAACTATCCGAGGGTCCGAGGATTTGACCGGTCAGGGTGACCCGGTCCGTTCCATTGGCCGGTTCAAATGACAGATCAATATCGTAGCCTTCCCACCGGTAGAGGCACTGTCGCGTCGCCACGCCGAGCGAGCGCACCCCGACAAGTCCTGGCTGGACCGCCGTATCGAACACAAGCGTCGCGATAATCCGCGACACCATGCCCGGCCGCGGCGACGGGCCATACCGGGCAAACAGATCAACAGCCTGCTGGATGACCCAGGAGGGCGGATCAACCGAATCATCCGTCGTCATCAACGGGATGACCGTTTCCAGCCACTTTAATTCCCTTTGGCATCGTCGGCAGCGACCGAGATGATTGCGGATAGCGTGCGCCTCTTTGTCGGCGCATAACTCCTGATAAAACTGGAGGAGTTTTTCCAGACTGTAGCACGTCATGATCGAGCCTCCTCATAGACCCTGTCGAATTCCCCACGGACGACGGAAAAGACCGGGATGAAGCATGGCCAGCCGGCACGGCCATCGAGGAATCATCCCCCGGTCCTCCCATCGTTTATCCCCCTGCACGAGGCGGCTTCTGGGTCAGAGCCCGGCTAAGGATTGCGCCAGCCGTCGTGGCCTCTCCCCGGTCGCCTCCTCTCGGTATTATCTTCCGCCACTATTGTGGAGCCCTCCGATTGCGGAAAAATACATGTCTGCGCCTGTGACCGACGGCTCTTCCCTTCTCCGGGGATCACTCCCGGAAGCCTAACTCTTCCAGAATCTTCCTGAGTTTTTGCAGGCAGCGGCCGCGGGTCGGACCGATGCTGGCTACCGGCATGCCCAGTTCGCGCGAGATCTGTTCGTAGCTCCACTCGTCCTGCTCGTAGAAAAGCATCTGGAGCAATCGCCGACAGCGGTCGGGAAGCCGTTCCATTCCCAGGCGGATCAGATGCTGCTTCTCCCATCGTTCGACCAGTTCATCGAGCGGCGGGCTCTCATCAGGAAGATCCACGGGATGTCCTTCCTCATCCTCTAACGGCGTTGTTTCCACAGGATCCCGCCGCCGAAGTTTCCAGCATTCGCGGAGCGTCGTCGTGATCAGCCAGGAACTGAGCTTGCTGTGATCCTTCAAGCCGTCAAGCCCCTTGAGCATGATGAGGCACACCGACTGAAAGACATCCGCCGCTTCATCGGGCGTGAACTGATACCTTCGCGGGATGGAAAAAATCAGCCGTTTATAGCGATGAATGAGCGCCTCCCAGGCGCGGCTGTCCCCTTTCAAACAGCACGCCACAAGCTCGGCATCCGTCATTCGGGCGTAGGTCTTCATTCCAGATAAAGTTCCTCCGCATTCCACAGCAGTGGATCCTGGAGCAGGCCGGGTTTGAGGTTTCTCACCGTCGGTTTGGCGGCGACGATGAGGTCACGGGCCACCAGGTAGATGAACGGGACCTGCTCGCTCAAAATCATCTGCACCTCATCGAACAAGGCCTTTCGTCGCTTCTGGTCAGCCGCGGTCAGAAACTCGTTGAGCAGCTCGTCCACCCGCTTCTCCCAATCAGTGGCGGGCCGGGGTTGCTGAGGATTCCACCAGTGATTGGCCCCGCTGCTGAGCAAAAAATTCCTGAGCGACGAAGGATCGGTATCGCCCGCCGCAATCGCCAGCAACCCCGCTTCGTAATCCGTTCCCCGCGCGATCCGTTCGAGCATCGTCTTCGTTTCGATGGGCGCGAAAGTGACGCCGATGCCTACTTTTTTCAGGTCCTCCTGGATCATCAAGCCCATCCGTTCCCGAATGGCATTTCCGGCATTGGTCATCAACGTGAAGGTCACCCGGTTCCCCTGCCGATCCTCCAGGATGCCATCGCCGTTGCGGTCGCTAAATCCCGCTTCCGCCAGCAGTGCCTTCGCGCGATCGGGATCATACGGATAGGTTTTCACCTGAGGATTAAACCACCGACTCGTTGCCGGGACCGGTCCCCATACGGGCGCAGCCTTTCCGGCGAACACCACGTCAATGAGGGCTTGACGGTTGATCGCATAGGAGACGGCTTGACGAAATCTTGTGTCCTGGAACCAGGCGAGCTTGGTCGGGCTCAGTGAGCGCGCGCGAGGATTCAAATTAAACCACATCACTTCCGAGATGAGGCTGGGACCGAGATCGTAAATGCGAATCCGATTCGTCGCCACCTGGGGTTGAAGCGTCGCCACTTCGTCAGGGGTCAGCGGTGAGAGCATGTCGAGTTCCCCCTGCTGGAACTTCAGTACTCGCGTGCTCCGATCCGGCACAATGAGCAAAATGATCTCATCCAGATAGGGAAGAGGTTGACCACTGGGGTCTCGCTTCCAGTAATGGGGATTGCGCACGAGAATGGTCCTTTCGCCGGGCACATATTCCTTGAGCCGAAACGGTCCCACCCCAACGATCTGATCCGGCGGTGTTGAAAGATCCCAGAGCGAAGCAAATCGCCCTGCGCGGTAATCGGCCTCCAGCCGATGGCGGGGCAAAATGTGAATCGAATCGAGCAACCGCTCGCTCGCCGCTACCGGTCGGGGAAAAGTAAGAGTCACCGTGTAGGGATCGCGTTTCTCGACGACGATCTTTTTCCCGTCCACATCCAGTAAATCGCGGAGGGAACTCCTCAGCGCCGGATCGTATATCACCTCAAACGTGAACAGAACGTCATCCGCCGTCAACGGATGGCCGTCAGAAAAGGTAACCCCCTTACGCAATCGAATCGTCAGGACCGTGTGGTCCGGCGAATAGCTCAGAGATTCCGCCAGTTCGGGTTCGGCCTCCCCCGTCTGCCGGTTGATGCGCACGAGCACCGACATGATGCAGTTGAGGATGGCGAGCGTATCCGTATCGGTCGCAAACAGGGGATTGAACGTTTTTGGCCCCGAGGACTGAGAGACAACCAGTCGGCCTCCCCGCGCCGGGGCTGACGGAGCCGTCGAGCGGCGCTCGCAGCCCGCCGTCCCCGCAAGAAGCGACAAAAAAAGCCACAGGCCGATACCCAACCGGACCCGGTGCTTCATCGCCGTAAGACCTCCTTGCCAACGAAGATGGTGTTAGATTATAAGCTATGACTCTTTGGACTCAAGGTGATTTCGTCTGTGACTGAAGCGACAGTTCGTTCATTGCACCGGGAGCTGCTCATGGAACCCTGGCTTCTCCCCGGGTACCGGTGAAAAATGCCTGCGGATGAGTGATCCGCGGGAGCCTTTCATCCGCAGGCAGGATTTTCCGAGGCGTTGTTCGTGGGACGGGAGCCCCGCCGAGAAACGATGAAAAGTAGCGCGGACTTTTCCATCGGCGAAAACGCCACAGGCTAGACGACCTGCGCTATTCGAGGCCTAGGCGGGGAAGACGGCGCCGCATGTTCTGAGGCCGATGGTTCGCCTTTTTATTCGACGACTGGCCCAAGCCGTACCACTTGTGCTCGCCATCTCGATGGTGACGTTTGTGGCCGTCCATCTGGCTCCCGGCGATCCCCTGACGGGGCTCCTGGAGAATCCCCATATCTCCCCGGAGACGGTAGAGGCAATTCGTCACCGGCTCGGACTGGATTTGCCCCTGTCAAGGCGCTACCTTCGCTGGCTGTCTCACGCCCTCCAGGGGGACTTCGGTTACTCGATTGAATATCTGACGCCGATTTCCGCCCTGCTGCCAACACGAATACTCAACACGCTGATCCTGTCCCTCACGGCCAGCGGCATCGCCTGGGCAGTGGGAGTCCCCCTGGGGATCATCGCCGCCGTCGGACAGAACCGGTGGATAGGACGCGCTCACACCCTCTTTGTCACGCTGGCGCTGGCGACGCCGCGAATCTTTCTGGCGCTTCTGGCGCTCGGGCTGGCCGCCACAACCGGCTGGTTCCCCATCGGCGGCATGCGTGCGGTCGCCGGCGAGGCCGCTGACTGGATGTCCCGGACAGCCGACCTTCTCCACCATCTTGTTCTTCCCGCGCTGGTGCTGAGTCTCTCACCCATGGCGATGATTTCCGGTCATCTACGGGCGGCGCTATCTGAGGTCGTGTCCCTTGACTTCATCCGCACGGCTCGAGCCAAGGGGCTCCCCCGGCGCGTCATCCTCAGGAATCATGCTCTGCGAAATGCGCTCGGCCCACTCCTGATGCTCCTGGGCTATTCGATCGGGAATTTGCTCAGCGGGTCGGCCGTCGTGGAAACGGTGATGGCATGGCCAGGGATAGGTCGCCTGACGGTTGAAGCCGTTTTCGCCCGTGATAGCGATTTGATCCTGGCGACGGTTGTGCTCGCGTCGGTGCTGCTGATTGTGGGAAATTTGATCGCCGATGTGGTGCTATTGACCGTGGATCCGCGCGTGCGCATTCGCGCCTGATGATGCCGGGCGCACTCGTTTCTGACTATGCCGACGAGGACGACAATGTCATCCGCTCTCACCAACCCGGTCCGGTCAACCCCACGGCCAACGCACGTCGGGCGCATCTGGTCCGACAAGCCTCTCCGATGGCTCTTCGGCGCGATCGCGGCACTTTCTCTTGTGGCTCTCCTGGCAGGGTTCATCGCCCCTTACGATCATCGCAGCCAGGATCGCACGGCCATTAAAGCTCCACCGACTCGCTTGCACTTCATTGATGCCGAAGGCCGATTCCATCTGCGCCCGTTTATCTATCGGTCCCGGCTGGTGGATCGAACCACCTGGCGTTATGAGGAGGATACTCGATGGCGCTATCCGCTGGTTTTCTTCGTTCGAGGGGATCGCGTTGAGCTATTTCCGGGAGTGACGACCTCGCTACACCTGTTCGGCGTCGGCGAAGCAGAGCCCCTCACGTCGGCTCAACGAGAAATTCACCCACTCCAGATGCCGACGGGATCCAGAGGTGAGAGCCCGCTGGCCACGCCGGAGCATCCCCCTTTGCCGCCGCGACTCTACCTGCTGGGTGCTGACCACCTTGGTCGAGACGTTTTCTCACGCCTGCTTTTTGGTTGCCGACCGTCTCTTATCATTGCTCTGGCCAGCGGATTGGGAGCATTGATCATCGGGTTGGTGCTGGGGTGCCTGGCCGGGTATTACGGAGGAGTGGTGGATGCTCTCTTGATGCGTCTGAATGAGCTGATCGAGTCCATCCCGGTGATTTTCTTCATCTTTGCCCTGCGGTCAGCTCTTCCTCTGGAACTGTCGCCGGACACGGCCCTGGGCATGCTCGTCGTCATCTTCGTTGCCATCAGTTGGACGACTGTCGCTCGCATCACGCGTGGGGCAGTCCTGTCGCTCGCCGGCCAGGAATTCCTTCTGGCAGCGCGTGCCGTAGGCGCCAGTGAAGGGCGCATTCTCCGTTGCTACATCCTGCCCCATGCCCTGACCCCCGCACTCACTCAAGCGACATTGACGGTTCCGGCCTTTCTTCTGGCCGAAGCCACTCTGTCCTTTCTGGGCGTGGGCATCTCAGAACCCGAACCGAGTTGGGGAAACATGCTAGCGGCGGCACGCGATCTGTCGGTGCTGACGGCTCAGCCGTGGATGCTCAGTTCCGGTCTCGCCCTTGCGGCAACCGTCGCTTTGTTCATCGTCACGGGACATGCGCTCCGTCGCGCCCTTGATCCCCAGCGCCAGACGTCAGCTCCCGAATGGCTGTAAGACGCAGCCAGCACATCCGCACCAAGCTCATAATCACCTGCCGAAGTAACAGGTCCCTCCTCAACAGGAGATCGTCACGGAGGCGGTTCGCTCTTGCAGGACCGCCGGATGAAAATACTCCCTTCGCCGGATGAATCAAAAGCCAGAGGCCGACGCTCTATTGTGGTGGGAGCAGGTGTATGGCTCAGGCTGACCAAAAGAGGACGCGGCGTGATCGAGGAAGCATTCTCGTCCTCGTCACCGCCGGAGTTGTCGTCTTTATCGGTGCCACTGCCCTCGCCGTTGACGTGGGTTATCTCTACGTTGTGCGGAATCAGTTGCAGAATGCTGTTGATGCAGCAGCCCTGGCTGGAGCGCAAGGACTTCTGGTTGATCCGACAAACCACACACCCGACGGCCAGGCCACGCGCTGGGCCATCGAATATGCGGCGAGGAATCGAGCCGACGGCGTCCCCGTTCAACTCTCGCCGGAAGAGATCACATTTCCCCGGGCCAATGTCATCCGGGTGCAAAAGGTTCAGCTCGTGAGAACATTTTTCGCCACGATCTTTGGTCTCCGCCGCGTCCCTGTGAGCGTGCAGTCGGCAGCCGTCGCCACTCCGGCCAGCGGAGGCAGCGGGGGATGGAGGCCCTTTGCGCCACCCGATCAGTTCGCCCATGGGAGTCAGTGTGTAACGCCGACGGATGAGGATCACGGGCCATACAATCCTGACATCCACACATGGAACGGCATTCCGGCACGAGATTACTATAAGTCACCCTACGACCCCGAGTTCGAGAACTGGGATCTCAGCGGATTCCGCGATTGTTCTCTGGGCAATCCCACGGGATTCATCACTCCCCGGGATGAGGATGGACGAATGATCGAACTCAAGACGGATCGGCCGGCGTTCCCCGGCAACTTCTACCCGGTCAGTCTTGGGGCGAGAGGAGCCGACACTTATCGGCATAACATCGCCTATGGCTGGAATGGGATGCTGCGGGTGGGAGACGTCATTGATACCGAACCCGGGAATATGGCCGGTCCGACGATTCAAGGAGTCACTCAGCTTATCGCTCAGGACCCGACGGCGCATCTGGTGAGAGTAAACGGGAACTGGGTTGTCAAAAGCACTCAGTACGCCGATAACGAAAGCCCGCGCATCGTCCCCATTCCGCTCATAAGTCCGGTTGAGGCCGGTGCCGGTCGGACATCGTTTCGCATCGTCAACATCGGTTCATTTTTCATCATCGGCACACGGGGGAAATCGGTCATCGGCTATTTCATTCATCGGCGATTGCCGCAAGCGACTGCCGCATCTCCCCCGCAGTACGGTCGAGGAGAACCCAGTGGCGCCAGCGGGCGATTTCTTGGAACGGTTCAATTGACTGACCCAGCCCAATACTGACCCATAACCCGGCACAACCCCCCTGGGAGAGCGGATCCTCCCACCACCAGGTCCGCTCTCCCCCCCTTTTCCAGACATGATCCGCTACTCCTTGCATGTCCAGGAGACTATTTTTGCTCCCCCCGACAGAGCGACTCGGGCTGGGTTTGCGGCCTCGTACCGGGAATTATCAGGAGTAAGGCCAGGGGCCACACCATTTATCGGAGACGCGACGCATTCACCCGCAGGTGTGTCAAGCGCTCGCCTCATCTGAGTAAACGATCTTTCCCCCGACAATGGTGAAAATGACCTTCGCCGTCCGAAGTTCCTCCGGAGGGAGAGCGAAAATATCTCTGGAGAGAACGACGAGATCGGCCAGTTTCCCCGCTTCGATGGAGCCTTTCTCGGCTTCGGCAAATTCGGCGAAAGCATTCGCCAGGGTGTAGGCGTGGACCGCTTGCTCGACGGTGATCTTTTCCTCCGGGATCCAGCCCTCGGGATTTTTGCCATCGGCCGTTTGCCGGGTCACCGCCGCAAAGATGCCGAACAGAGGATCGAGCGGGGCGACCGTCCAATCCGAACCGAACGTGACCCTCACACCGGCCTCTAGGAGTGACCGGAACGCATAGGTCGTGCGCGCGCGCAGTCGCCCGATGCGCTTTTCGGCCCAGCAGCCGTCATCCACCAGATGTGCCGGCTGGACCGACGCGATCACACCGAGTCGAGCCATCCGATGAATGTCTTCGGGTCGAAGATGCTGCGCGTGCTCGATGCGGAAGCGGCGGTCGCGGCAGCCATTCTCGGTGACCACCTTTTCGAGAATGTCGAGGATGAGGGCATTGGCTTTGTCCCCAATAGCGTGAATCGAGCATTGAAGACCGGCGCGGTCCGCCGCAACGATGCGCTCGCTCATGATCCCTTCGGGAAACATCTGATCGTGCAGCAGGCCGCAGGTGTGAGGAGCATCCGAATAGGGCTCAACAAAAAGGGCCGTGGCCGATCCGAGCGATCCATCCACGAATCCCTTCACTCCCCCCAGTCTCAACCAGGCATCTCCCGCACCTTCGCGGGCGATCCAATCACGCTGTTTCTCCCACTCGGTGATAGGCGTACGAGCATAAATCCTCACGGTCAGTTCGCCACGTTGATGGCAGCGCCGATAGACCTCCCAGTGTTCCCACAACGTAATGTCGTGGACGGAGGTGATGCCGACGCGGGCCAGCTCCCGCAGGGCGGCGTGCAGGGCTTCCTCTTCATCCCGTGGCGACGGCGGAGGGATAAGACGTTCGACAAGTGCAACGGCAGCATCTTTGAGAATGCCGGTGGGCTCGCCGGTGGCCGGGTCGCGCACAATCTCGCCGCCGGGCGGATCGGGCGTCTCCCGCGTAATCGCGGCGCGTTGGAGCGCAAGACTGTTGACCAGAACCGAATGCATATCCACCCGGCGAAGAAAGACCGGCGTCGTCGCTGTGACGGGATCAATCATCTCCTTGCGTGGAAGGCGGGCCTCGGGCCATCGTTCATGATTCCAGCCTCCCCCCACTACCCACTGGCCGGGAGAGAGCCGCGCCGCCTGCTCGGCCACGCGCCGAATCAATTCCCGTTCGTCGCCCACATCGCTCAGAGACAAACCCCGCAGTTGAAATCCCCCCGTCATCAGATGAACGTGGTTATCAATGAAGCCGGGAAGCACCAGACAGCCTGTGCAATCGAGAACACAGGTGCGAGGACCGATCATCCTCCGGATGTTTGCCTCAGGCCCCACAGCAGCAATTCGATCGGCGACGATCGCTACGGCTTCGGCCCAGGGCTCAAGCGAACTCCCGGTCCACACCCTCCCACCACGCAGAACGAGATCGGCTTCGCCTTTGGAGTGCGGTGTCTTGTCCGATGATGGCCACATTGTTCCCTCCGAAAATGCTGCGGGAGCGCCCCCAGCCAGCGGTCCCCGACACGACGGAAGCGGGCGCTCCGAGTTTCGTCTTCTCACGGTGGGAACTACCACCGCATGAAGGAACTCCTCCGGAAATCCCCTGCGAAACACGCGAAATGACGCGAAAATCTCCGCCCATGGATGAGAGGTCCGCACGCATCACTCATCTCCGACCATTTTTCATCCATGGGCGATCTTCTCCTTTTCTCCGAGATCTCACCATCTGATGGACACCGATGAATACGGATCATCTGCCCACGTCCGGATCATCCGTGGTGAGATGTCGTCCGCACCCATCGAGGAGGCTACTTCTTCGCCTCGGATTTTGCCGCTTTGGCGAAATCGCCTGCCTTCACGATGGAGATCCTGGACGGATCAATATGACGACGCAAGGCAGCCACGATCTCTTCCGGCGTCAGCGCCTGAATCTTCTTCTCCAGCTCGGCATCCCAGGCCAGCGTGCGATTGAGGAACAAGTACATAGCCAGTCGTCCCACGAGTTCCCGCTCCTGAGCGCGACTCACCTCTTGTGCCTGCAGCCAGCCTGTCTTGGCGGCCTTGATTTCATCGGGGGTAAAACCCTCACGAAGCGCCCGTTCGATCTCCTCCTTGAAGGCGGTTTCGAGCCTGGCCACATTCTGCGGCGCGTAGATGGCGTAGCCGAGGAAGATACCTGCTTTGTCTAACGGATCAGCCTGCAATTCTGAACCAGCACCATAGCTCAATCCCTCCTTCTGTCGCAGGCGCACCGCCAGGCGCGAGTTGAGGAATCCTCCTCCGAGCAGGTAGTTCCCCAGCACGAGTGCCGGATAATCGGGATCATCCTGACGCACGTTGAGGTTCATCCCCGCGAAGAAAAAGGCGTTGGCTTTGTCGGGCGTCTCAAAGGACTGATTGATCGCCGGGACATCTCGATAAACGCTGACGATCCGGCTAAAGGGGCGAGGATTCTTCCACCTGCCGAACAGCTCGCCGAGCAGCGTCGCGATCTCTCTGTCATCGAAGTCGCCGACGACGGCGATCTCACCGTACTGTCCTCCGTAGAAGTCGGCGTAAAACTTCTTCACCTCGTCGAGGGTTACCGCTTTCAGCTCCTCGATCTCCTCGTCAAGCGTGGAGACATAACGCACATCCCCTCTGGGATAGGGGCTGAGATGTCGCCGAAGTGCACGGACAGCAACGGCTCCCGGCTCGCTCCGTTGCTGTTCCAGACCTGCCAGTAGCTCTTGTTTGAGCAGGTCGAATTCCGCCGCCGGGAAAGAAGGCTCCCGCAGAATCTCGGCCACCAGTCGAAGGACGGCCGGAAGATTCTCACGGATGGTTTCCACCGACGCGCGCACGATTGTCGGGCCGCCAAAGATGGAGATGCGCGCTTTCAGCCGATCGAATTCATCCTGGATCTGCTGGCGCGTACGTCGAGTCGTTCCGCGCATGAGCATCTGAGCGGTCAGCTCGCCGGCCAGCCGCCGATTCATCAAACTTTTTTCGTCGCCGAGGTGGAAGACGAGCGTGGCGAATACGGCATTGCCTCGGGTCTTCTTCGGCAGCATAGCGAGCTTCGCTCCGCCCGGCAAAGTCGTTCGGATCGTTCGAGCCTCAATATTGGCCGGCGAAGGATCAAAAGCTTCTCCGGCAGTGACAGCCTCACCTCCTTTGTAATCCTTGAGCAAAGCGGCAATGTCGGGTGTGGCCGGAATCTCGGCGCGATCGGGCGCGGGCGTGGGATAGAACAGACCCAGCGTTCGATTGGATGGCTTGAGATAAGCCGCTGCCACCCGTTGAACGTCCTCCGGCCTGACCCGACGCAATCGGTCCCGATGGAGAAAGAGCAAGCGCCAATCGCCCATCGCCGCCCACTCGCTCAGTTCGATTCCTACCCGATCCGGCGAATTGAGGTTCAGCTCGATCTGCTTGAGGAGCTGGGTTCGGGCGCGCTCGACCTCTTCCGCCGTCGGTGGTGTTTTGGCGAACTCCTCAATCGTTTGGAGAAGGGCGTCGCGGGCGGCGTCTAACGAAGCATCCTGCCGCACCTCGGCTCCCAGCAAAACCACTCCCGGCTCCCGCAACTGAAAGGCGAAGCCATAGACGCGGGTCGCTTTTTTCGTCTCCACAAGCGCCTTGTAGAGCCGGCCCGAGGGCGTGTCGCTGAGAATTTGCGTGAGGATATCCAAGGCGGCTGAATCCGGATGCGCTCCCGCCGGGATGTGATAACATGCTCCCACAAGCTGGACATCACCCACGCGCCGCAGCGTCACCAGCCGCTCGCCGTCCTGCGTCGGCTCTATGGTGTAAAACGTCGGCAGCGTCCGCGTGGGTCGGGGAATCGGGCCAAAATATCTGGCGATGAGTTCCAGCGTGCGGGCTTCGTCAATCTTTCCCGCGACGAGTAAGATGGCGTTGTCCGGCTGATAGTAGGTGCGGTAAAAGGCCTGCAATCGCTCGATGGGAACGTTCTCGATGTCCGAACGAGCCCCAATCGTGGATTTGCCGTAGTTGTGCCAGAGATAGGCGGTCGAGAGCATTCGCTCCAGCAGGACGTTAAACGGATCATTCTCCCCGGCCTCGAATTCATTGCGCACGACGGTCATCTCACTGTCGAGGTCCTTCTTGGCGATGAACGAGTTCACCATGCGGTCGGCTTCCAGTTCCAGCGCCCACTGGAGATTGGCGTCACTCGCCGGAAACGTGATGAAGTAATTGGTGCGGTCGAACCAGGTCGTCCCATTGGCGCGTCCACCGCGCTCGGTCAGCTCCTGATAAATGTTGGGATGTTTCGGCGTACCCTTGAACAAAAGATGTTCGAGCAAGTGCGCCATCCCCGTCTCGCCGTAATTCTCATGCTTGGAACCGACGAGATAGGTGATGTTGACGGTGATCGTCGGCTTCGACGGGTCAGGGAACAGAAGGACTCGCAATCCGTTGGACAACCGATACTCGGTGATTCCCTCCACCGACGTGATCCGCTGAACGCCCTGGGGCAGCGGCGGTTGAGCAAAGACACCCTCGACGGCCACCCCCTTCCAGTCGGGCGAGGCTGCCCGGCTCGCAGGGCCCGCCATCACCAGCGTGAGAGTAAGAACAAACAGCACCGTGATGATGTTTCGTCGCATCATGGTGATTCCTCCTTATCTCAAGCTCTCCACCAGCGGGTGAAATGAGCTGACGCTTTTCATCCGTTGGTAAACACCGTTTGTTGCATCAGGGCGGAACACCCACCCCACCGATAGCGTCTCACCGGACAAGACATGCACATTCTCTCAGGCCTCCATCAAAAGTGCAAGCTTCATGGGAGGGCGGGATCCTTACTTCCCCGTCGCCCTCTTGTGCGAGGATTTCCGTTGCCCGCCTCATTGCTCCCCTCTTTACGAGAGAACACTTCTTCCGGTTCCACACTTCACCACCTGAGGCTCAGATTGTGAGAGTTCAATTCCCCTTCGATTGATCGTGCCCGGGGTGGGACCCTGTCAAAAGAGCGAGGGGAAGGACGGGGGCGCATGTGACACCGCTGCACCAACGGTCCTCGCCACAGGTCAAAACGAGCGAGCATGAGTAATCACCCCAGAGGGGCACCTCGCACGTCCGCGATTTTCGAGGAGCTACTGGTGGATTCCGGCTTTGCCCAGAAACAATGAAAATCCGGGAGCCTTTCTTGAGCCTGGGCCTGACAGTCAGAGTCAATAAGCCCGTCAGAGGCGTGCGCCCCTGGCTATTTTTCGGAGAGATCGCTCCTACCCCCCAGCGACGCGACGGCTTTCGCATGACGAGAGAACAGCGTTCGCTCACAGTCGCGCGTTTTTGCCGCTCCTTCCGTTTTGTGTTATGCTAAGGGCTGATATTGTGTGGATGGGGCCAGCACAACGAGGCCGGGACGACCGGAAGGTGACGACAAAGGAGGTATCGGGAGATGATCCGCTGCGACACGTGTGGAACTGATAATCTGGCCGGATCCGAATACTGCGATGAATGTGGGGCCAGGCTCGGTCCGGCCACCCCTGCGGTTGAGCGCAGCGGGAATGCTCGGTCCGCCACCCCGTCCAGCATTCCCTCACCCGCGCCCGGAACACCGCCGGAGGAGAGATTCAGTCGCGTTGGCCGTAACTCCTCACCGGCGCCCGACCACGAGGATGATCGGCTGCGCACGTTGGAGGTGAGCAGACAAAAGCCCACGTCGGTCGTGCCGCGCTCGGTTGCGGCATCAGCGCAGCAGCGGCAGCCGATGGCCAAGCTCGTCATCACGCGGGGCGGACGCATCGGACGCGAGTTTCCCATCACTGAGCGCGAGGCACTCATTGGCCGATGGGATGCCGATCGGGGAATCTTCCCCGATGTGGACCTGGACGAAGAGGATCCCGATGCCAAAGTCTCCCGCCGTCACGCGCGCATCGTCTATCAGGACGGCCAGTTCCTCATCGAAGATCTGGGGAGCACCAACGGAACGTTCATCAATCGTGGGAGCCGGCTTGTTCCCGGTCAGCTTTATCCCCTCCACCATGACGATGAGATTATCGTGGGAAAAACTTTTTTGCGATTTTACATCGAGGAGCCGCGAGCAACCTAATCAGTGACAGGCTATGAGATTTTGTGTTCGATGTGGGGCCCCTCTCGAACCCGAAGATCTCTTCTGCGGAGAATGCGGCACCCGTCAGCCCGGTGGGATCGGTCGGTCGCGTCCTCCCGTTGCCGGTCCTGAGCCGGTCGCTGCATCCATGGCCCAATTACCTCCCGGCACGCTGCTTCAGAACCGCTACGAAATCATCCGACGCATTGGCGGCGGGGGCATGGGCAACGTCTATCAAGCCTACGACCGCAATCTCGGTGATGCTCTGCGCGCCGTCAAAGAGATGATGGAGATGTTCTCCGATCCGGCGCTACGGGAAAAGAGCATCGAGGACTTTCGCCGGGAGGCCACGCTGCTGGCCAGTCTCAAGCACCCCTCCATTCCCATCATCTACGATCACTTTGTCGAGGGCGGGCGGTACTACCTCGTCATGGAGTATATCTCGGGCGGCGATCTGGCCACGCGACAGAAACTCGTGGGCGGAAAGTTTGATGAGGTGACCGTCACCATGTGGGCGATTCAGATCTGCGATGTGCTCGACTACCTGCATCATCGCCAGCCGCCCATCATTTACCGCGATCTCAAACCGGCCAACCTGATGATTGATCCCGAGTCCAATCGCGTCATGCTCATTGATTTTGGCATCGCGCGACGGGTCGGACCGCAGCAGAAAGGCGTGACGGCGGTGGGAACGATGGGTTACGCGCCGCCCGAACTTTTCTCCGGTCAGGTTGAGCCCCGGTCGGACCTCTATTCGCTGGGCGCGACGATGTTCCATTTTCTCACGGGAGTGGATCCTCGGGATAAGCCGCTTTTGATCTTCGACTTCACTAAGAATCCGACGCCGCGCCAGCTCAATCCCGACATCACGCCGCAGATGGAGCAGATTCTCATGCGGGCCGTCGAATATTCGCCCGCCAATCGCTTTGCGTCGGCGCAGGAGATGAAACGCGCCCTGGAGGACCATCTGCGCTTCCTTCAGCAGGCGCGAGGCGAGCGATTCGAGGCCGCCCGTCAGGAAGCCTTCGGCGACCTGGTGCGCATCGGTGGCGGGGAAATGGGTCATACGAGTCATCGGACGGAGAAGGTCTTTTGCAGTCAGTGTGGCGTGCCGATCGGCTTCGACGATCTCTATTGCGCCTCCTGCGGGGCCCGACAGCCGCTGGAGATCGAACCCCTTCGATCCACCGCCGCGCTGCTCGTACTCAGTCCCGATGGCAGCGAGGTGCGCGACCGCTACACGCTCAGCAAAGAATCGAATCTCATCGGTCGGACCGATCCGATCAGCGGCGTCTTCCCCGAGGTGGATCTCTCTCGTCATGATCCTCAGGCGAAAGTCTCGCGCCGTCATGCCCGCATCTGGCGGGAAAACGATCGCTATCTCGTCGAGGACTTGAGAAGCGTCAACGGAACGCTGCTCAACGAGACGATTCTCCTCACACCGCAGACGCCCTATCCGCTGCGGGACGGAGACCTGCTGCGCCTGGGTGAGGTCCGGCTGCTGTTCCGGGCCGGGTGAAGATATGGAACGACGGTGTCCCCGCTGTCAAACGCCCCAGCGGCCGACGGCCAAGTATTGTCGCGCCTGTGGGGCGCGGCTGGAACCGTTCCCCACGGAAGAGCCCGCACCACACCATGTCTCGGACTCCGCCTCGCCTCTGCCGGCAAAAGCTGTCTCGTCCCCAATGAACTCTCTAGCCCCGGCACCAGCCGCCACAGAGGATTCTTCCGTTTCGAGTGCCTCCTCGGAAGAGTCGCCCGCGAAGGATCACCGCGTGATTGTCGCTCAGCAGGTCATCACCATCCCCTGGGCGGAGACCGTTGAAGAGGGCGAAGAAGAGATCGAGGAAATCGCCGACGGGCTCTGGCGCGTGGAAGCCGCCCTGCTTGATGCGCTCCTGTCGCTCGGCGTCGCTTTTGCGGCTCTGGTGCTGACGACGGTCATCAAAGAGACGCCCACGATCAACCAGCTCGGGACGGTAGCCGGGCTCGCTCTGGCCGCCGCGTTTGTCCTCAACGAGTATGTCCTGATCCCACTCCGGGGGCAGTCGGCGGGGATGAAGCTGGTGGGGATTCGGCTCGTGCGGGACACGGGCGAGGCGGCCCGTCCGGCCCGCTGCCTCCTCCGCAACACAGCGGGCTATGTGCTCTCGGCCCTCCCGCTGGGATTGGGCTTTTTCTGGATTTTCATTGATCCCCTTCATCAAGGATGGCATGATAAAATCGCTCGAACGGTGGTGGTGAAAGTGAGGCGCCATGGTCAAGCTGCTTATCAAAACGCCGGGCAAGCAACCGTACACGGTTGACGTCACCAAGTTGCGCGTGACGCTGGGACGGTCGGTGCGCAATGACGTATGCCTGGAGGACCCCTTTGCTTCTCGCGTGCATGCCGAGATTCGCTGCGAGGGGAAGGCCTGCTGGCTGACCGATCTCGGCAGTGCCAACGGAACTTTCGTCAACGGCGTGCGCATCAGCGGCACGGTCCAGATCTTTCCCGGCGATCGGTTGCACATCGGCGAGACGCTCATCGAGATTCATCCGATGGCCGCTACTCCTCTGGCCACGTCGCAGACGGTGGCCGGGGAGAAAGTCTCGACGACCGAAATCATCGCCACGCCGGAGACTCTGGTATCCTCCGCCGAACGGCCGGTCACGCCAGCGCCGGAGTTGCTGTCGGTGATCGAAACCGTACGCACCGCCGGGGGGAAAGAGATCTCGCCGGAGGTCGCCCGGAGCAAAGAACTCCTCGCCGTCATCAGCCAGGTGGGACTGGCGCTGCTATCGCAGGTCTCTCTGGACGAAGTGCTCAAACAGATTGTCGGGCTCGTGCTCGACGCCATTCCGGCGGATCGCGCCTTCCTCTTTCTCCGCGAGACCGGTCAGGGTGATCTCATCTGCAAGGTCGCCTGCTACCGGGGCCGGGAACCCGCGGAGGTGGAGAGCGTGGTGACCATCAGCCGCTCGATCACCGAAGAAGTCGTCGGACGCGGACGTTCCGTCCTCACCTCCGATGCGCTGGCCGACGAGCGGTTTCGCCAGCGCGAGTCCATCTTGCTCAGCGGGATTCGCTCGATCATGGCCGTTCCGCTGTCGGTCAACAATCAGGTCATCGGCATGATCTACGTTGACAGTCCCATGAACGTCAACTGCTTCAGCGACGAGGACCTGCAGCTCCTGACGACGATCGGGTCGGTGGCCGCCATCAAGATCGAGAACGCCCTGCTGCTCGAACAGCGCATCGAAAGCGAACGCATCAAACAGCAACTGAACAATGCCCGCGATATTCAGTTTCGACTCCTACCGGTGACCCCGCCGACAGTCGAGAACTACGATCTGACGGGGATCAGCTTCCCCTGCTATGAAGTCGGCGGCGATTACTTCGATTTCATCCCGCTCGCCGGCGGTCGTCTCGGGATCGGTCTGGGCGATGTGGCGGGCAAAGGCATGGATGCGGCTCTGCTCATGTCGAGTTTGCACGCCAGCGTGCGGGCCCAGGCTCTCACGTCCTCTTCCATTGCCGAAAAGATCGGAGCGGTGAACCGCTATATCTGCGAAAACACGCCGATGAATAAATTCGTGACGCTCTTTTACGGAGAACTCGATCCGCGCGAGCACGTTTTGCGGTACACCAATGCCGGGCACAATCCGCCGTTGCTCGTGTGCGCCGACGGGCGTCTGGAGACGCTCGACATCGGAGGCATTCCGGTGGGGATCAGCGAAGCGATCAGTTACGAGGAAGGACTCGTTCGGTTTGATCCCGGCGATGTGCTTTTGCTCTTCAGCGATGGCATCAGCGAGAGCGTCAACGAACGCGGTGAGGAATTCGGCGTCACCCGATTGGTGGAGGTCGTGACACGGCATCGTCATCTCCGTCCGGCGCAACTGCGCGATCGCATTGACGAAGCCTTGAGCCAGTTCGTCGGCAAAGCGCGCCCGGCCGACGATATGACGCTCGTGATCGTCAAGCGCGTGCAGTGAGGGAGGTGATGACTCTCCCCTCACGGAGAGTGAACGGGGTATGAAGACACTCGCACTCTCGGTCCTGCCGTGCGCGATCTGGCTCGCCTGGTTCTGGTTTCAGGATTGGTACGACCGCGAGCCGTGGCGCACGGTCATCCTGACGTTTCTGCTCGGCGCGGCGGCGACGGTAGCGGCGCTCGTCTTCAACACCATGGGGACGCTGGTCGTCAGCAGCGTCTTCGGGGTGAATCCGTTCAGCCAGATTCTCGTGTTATTCCTCGTCATCGGCCCGGTGGAAGAGGCGGTGAAAATGGCCGCCGTGCTCGCTCATGCCTATCGGCGACCGGAGTTCAACGAG